>NZ_JBGCTX010000141.1:0-1521 GCF_041102755.1 Francisella sp. 19X1-34 | reverse complement strand
AGCTCAGTTTATTATTTCTCCAATTAAAATCAATAATTATAAATATTTAGACATGAAGTAATTATCGAACTGAGGTTTGGTATAAGCAAAACAGAAGCAAATACTCTTACATCTAGCTTTTTTGCGATTAATTTCTTATTTCACTTTTTAGGCGGGACTATCGGTGGTAGATATCTAAGTTTTAGGGGTTTATTTTTTGTAAGCCTATTCTTACAGTTTGTTGGCCTATGTTTAATTGCAATAGATACAAAAGCAATAGTTTTAATGGGTATGGCAACTTTTATTACAGGATCAGGATTAAACGTTAGTTGCATAAATATGATGCTAACACAGCTATTTGATCAAAACGATAAGCGTCGTAGAATAGCATTTTCAGTAAACTATAGTTTTATGAATATTGGTTTTGTAGCAAGCTTTTTTATTGCTGGATATCTTCAGGGTATTGGATCATATAGTACAGCATTTTATTTTGCAGCTATTTGCTTATTGATAGCGACAATTATGCATTTATCTGCATGGAAATATGTTAATGATAAATCTACATATTTTGTAGAGACATTTTCATTATTAAACAAAAAATTCTTCGTTGCTCCTTTAATAATACTAGCCTGTTTAATTTTTGCTTATATTTTAATGCATCATCCTGTGTTTGCATCTTACCTTATTTATGTAGCATTTATAGCAATTCTAATTTTCATGCTAATCTTTGCAGCGAGACAGCCTCATCAGTATAAGCTAAAAATATATGTTTATTTAATCCTATCAATAGCAAGTATGGTATTTGCTTGTGTTCAAGGCTTACAATCAACAGCATTAGAAAACTTTGTTGAGTTTAATACTACAAAGTCACTATTTGGTATTCCAATGGCTCCAGCTACAGTGAATATGTTTGAGAGCCTAGGTGTCATTATATTTGGTTTTATCCTTGCGATGTCAATAAAAAGAAGACAGAGAAATAATAATCCATACCAACCTGGTTTTTTGGTTGTCAAAGGTCTTGCTGTATATGTTATAGCTTTTCTTATGATACCATTAGGTATATTTCTAGCTGGTGGTGGCAAATCAAATGTGATCTTTCCAATTTTATTATTAATCATTGTTGCTATGGGAGAAATTCATGTAAATGCTGTAAACTATGCTATGGCAGGTGAAATGATGGATCCTAAACATCAAGGACTATTTACAGGTTATTTATTTTTAAATATAGCTTTTGGTATAAATTTAGCAGGACCTATATCAAATTACGTAATTGCGTCCACTAATAGCACTACTACAGTGGCTTATCAGACTACAAACCCAATGTATATGCATATATTTTTGGTAATGGCACTTGTTGCTTTTATAATAGCTGCAATATTTTTCTTTTTAATAAGATTTTTGAATAATATTTTGGCTGAAACAAATTCACAAAAGATTTTAGAGAGTGAAATTATTTAATATAACTTTTATATTAACCTCAGTTCGATAATTACTTCATGTCTAAATATTTATAATTATTGATTTTAATTGGAGAAATAATAA
>NZ_JBGCTX010000140.1:0-1526 GCF_041102755.1 Francisella sp. 19X1-34 | reverse complement strand
GCTCAGTTTATTATTTCTCCAATTAAAATCAATAATTATAAATATTTAGACATGAACTAATTATCGAACTGAGGTTAGTTTATAACAAACTATAATTATACAGGCTATAATAAATGGGTATAACGCAATGTAAAAAAAGGTATGTAGAAATACTTCTTTATTTGAGCTTTGAATCCTATGACTAATAGTATCAATATGCAAGAAAGGGGTTAAAAACGTTAATATTAATCCAGAAAATGCTCCCGTAAAAGAAAAAATTCCAAAAATTAGATTATCCATTTTTTTTTGGTATGTATTTAAATACTAATGAATTCAAACTAGGTATAACTAAAGTAAAAGCAACAGCTTGTGTTAGATAGAAAAGTAAAATTATAAAAATATTAATTTTTTTAGGAGAGATTATAATCGCTAAGAAAAGTATTAAGAAACCTAAACTATATGCTATAAAACCTCCTGTAATATATTTAAAGTAACTTACATCATGAGATAACCTTGATTTATATGACCATAATAAACTAAGTGGGAGACATAATATTACAACCATCATAGAATCAAATCCCTGAAAAGATGATGCAGGCAACACATACCCAAAAATATGTCTATTAACATTTAAATTTATAAATAATGATATAATAGATGGTATAAACGCATCCATAGATGATGCTATAACTATTAGTATGAAAATTATTATAAGAGATCTTAACATATTTTTTTCTTCTAATAAGAAAGACTTAGCTTTAAACATTATAAAGAGCAGAACAATAGCAAATATAATGAAAAAGATATATGTTTCAACTTTTGCTAAATTAAAAATCGCAAAGAATATTGAGCTAATAACTAAACCAAGCAACCCAATTGAAACTATATTTTTTACATAATTTTTATTTTGAGGAAAAAATACTTTTTCGTTATCTTGAGACAAATTAACTTTCCTCGAGATATATAAATAAATAAACCTAGAATAGGTAGTATAGAAACTATTTCATAAGATATGTTGTATCCTATTTTTTTAACAATTATTCCAAAAAATATTGCTGCTACAGCTGCTCCAATATTAACGAAGAATTGTCTTAACGTAATTGCAGAATTTCTACCATAAGCATCATTTTTTTCATATAAGTAGATTACAAGAATATTCTTATTTGGAGCAAAGAAGATAAAACCTGTAGCAAATAATGCAATAGAATATGTAATATTTATAAAATTATTAGCCAAACAAATTAAAGAAATAAATATAAAATACCAACTATAATAGTTTGATGTCTATTTACTAAATTTCCCACGGTAATACCAAACCAATCACCTCCCCATATGAGAGAGAAACTAATTGAAAAAATCACTACTGCTTGTGCTGCGTTCAAATGTTCAACAGATTGCATATAAAAAACTATTGTCGATGATAAGCATATTAAAGGAAATATTATAAATATTTGAACTGTTAGTAGATGGACTGGGTCTTTACAGATAATTGTGTAAATTTTAATTAGGTTATATATTTTAAATATAACAATAAGGGATTTACAGAA
>NZ_JBGCTX010000139.1:0-1538 GCF_041102755.1 Francisella sp. 19X1-34 | reverse complement strand
AAGCTAGATGATAGACATATAGATCTTAGTATATTAACAGATCAAGAGAGAGATCAGATAGTTTACAATTGGAACCAAACAGACAAACCATACCCTAAAGATAAGACAATATATCAATTGTTTGAAGAGCAAGTAGAGCAAAACCCTAATAATGTAGCATTGGTATTTGAGGGCCAACAATTAACGTACAGAGAGTTAAACCAAAGATCAAATCAATTAGCTAGATATATAAGAAAGCAGTATAAAGAAGTAACTAATCAAGAGCTAGTGCCAGATACATTAATACCATTATGCTTAGAAAGAAGTATGGATATGGTGATAGGAATACTTGGTGTTATGAAAGCAGGAGGAGCATATGTACCAATGGATCCTGATTATCCTGAGGAGAGGTTTAGACATATACTTGCAGATACACAAGCTAAATTAGTTATCACTCAAAGTCATTTAGAGAATAAACTTGATTATATAGCTAGTGATATTAGTTTGATATCTATTGATCCAGATCAAGAACAAAGTTATGTATATGATCAAGAGGATAAAGAAAATCTACCTCCACAAAGTAATTCAACAGATTTAGCGTATGTTATCTATACATCTGGTACTACTGGGTTACCTAAAGGGGTGATGATTGAGTATAGGTCAATTTTACAGCTGCTATACAGTAAATTCTTTTTTAATAAATCTAAAATAACATCTTTATGGACTAGTTATACCTTTGATGTTTCTGTATATGAGATATTTAATAGTTTATGTTTTAACAAACAATTACATATTCTGACAGATAATATTAGACTTGATCCTTTACCTTATTTTGAATACATAGATACTAATAATGTGGAATTTGCGTACATCCCTCCATTTTATATAAAAGATCTATCTGCTTATCTAAAAGATAATAGTTTTAATAATCTTAGTATCATCTTAACAGGAGTTGAAAAAGTTTATTCATATGATGCTAAAAATATAATAAAGAATAATATTGAAATATTAAATGGCTATGGTCCTTCCGAAGCTACTGTCTGTAGTACAGCTTTTTTTATGAGTGACTTATATACTAATAAACATATATTACCAATAGGGAAGCCATTAAGTAATGAAAGAGTATATGTCTTAGACCAACACCAACAACCAGTACCAGTTGGAGTGGTTGGAGAGTTATATATAGGCGGAGCTGGATTAGCTAGGGGCTATTTGAATCGATCTGAGTTAACTGAAGAAAGGTTTATATCTAATCCATTTGCTACAAATGAAGATATAGCTAAAGGTTATACAAGGTTGTATAATACAGGAGATTTAGTTAGATGGTTGGCAGATGGTAATATTGAATATATAGGTCGCAATGATGATCAGGTTAAGATACGCGGGTTTAGGATTGAGTTAGGAGAGATTGAGAATCAACTATCTGCTATAGAAGGGATTAAACAGAGCTGTGTATTAGCTAAGGATAGGAATAATAATAAATACTTAGTTGGTTATTATGTATCAGATGTAGAGTCATTAACTCAAGAAGAAATACTTAATCAATTATCTAAGGTATT
>NZ_JBGCTX010000138.1:0-1552 GCF_041102755.1 Francisella sp. 19X1-34 | reverse complement strand
TGCACATTTTATGATTAAATTTGAAGATAGGATTGGTAGCCTATGAAAAATTTACACAAAAGTCTGTAAAGGGTCATGAAAAATGAATAATTCTTTTGATAATTTATCTGATGCTATTACTCATGTCTTTAACACAATACTTTCGGATTAACTATAATTCTTTGTCTTTAGACTATATCTAATAGTTGCAACAGTACCATAAATCTAATTATTTAGGCTCTTTTCTCTTTTCCGTGGATTGCAAATATAATGTATAATAAATATCACAAATATTTTACTTGTTTTCTCTTGTGCTACACCCTTTATTTACAAAGATTCTTCATCTCACTGAGAATTACTGATAACTGACATTATACTGAATTCAAACAACGATATATTAGATATGTAATCATAGTTGTTTATATTTTGTTATCACCAAGTAATTATATATTAATAAAATACTATTATCTTATATCTAATGATATGTTATGCATTTATAAACATAGAACTAAATAGTTAAGGAATAAATTCTAATGAAAATTTCAAAAGCAATAGTGTCTACAATATTAATATCATCTACTTTATCATGTTTTGCAAATAGTATAGGTATAGTAAATGTAGATAAAGTATTTAAATCATCAAAAATAGGTCAAGTTAAATTATCTAAAGATCAAGATCAATTTAAACCAAAATTAGAAGTTATTAGGAAAGAGACAAAATTATTAGAAACTAAATTAAAAGCTAAACATAATACTAAACAGGAAAAGCTAATCAAAGAGAATCTCAAATCTAGTATTAGTAAATATGAGCAATTATTAACACAAGTTAGAAATGTTAGTATTAAAGACTATAAATCATTTAAACAGGAACTTAAGCAAAATGTTAAACAAGTATCCCAAAGCCAACACTTAGATGTGGTATTACCAAGTGAATTAAGTTTATATAATTCTAATAGTGTTGATATTACTAAAGAAATAATTAATAAAATGAAATAAGAATAGTTTCTCATGAGACTGCTAACTACTTTAATTATATTTTATTTAAGCCTTCAGTTAGGTTTTAGTATTAGTTTACCTAACTATGATAAATTAGCTATTACACCTAGTACATGGCAAGAATTAGATCTTAAAGGATATGATTATATAAAAGGTAAAAAATATCCAGCAGAGATTAAATTACTTAGACCAATAAGTTGGCTTAAAACTAATCATCTAGATAAGGTTGGTAATAAAGCAATATTATCTTTACCTGATTTTGGTATTAAAAAGATGTATGTAACTATAGAAGCTATAAAACCTACTAAGTTAGATACATCAAAGATTGATTGGACTAAACAACGCTCATATCCAGTAATAGGGACATTTAAGAGATATGCAGCTATAGTTAAGACATACAAATTTAAAGATTTAACTACAGGTAAGCTTAGTAAGATAAATGCAACACCTGGACATAAGTTTTATGTTAAGAATAGAACAGTAAATAATATAATAGGTAAGAATGGGTCTTTACAGATAATTGTGTAAATTTTAATTAGGTTATATATTTTAAATATAACAATAAGGGATTTACAGAA
>NZ_JBGCTX010000137.1:0-1567 GCF_041102755.1 Francisella sp. 19X1-34 | reverse complement strand
TTAGGTATGCCCATTAGTCATAGAACTGCCTAAAATACACCAACTAGAAGACCTTAAGGGGTTAAGAAACAAAGCCTGCTTTAGGTATGGTATTAACCTCTAATAGTATACTTTAAATCTACCTGTGTAATATGGAATTCCATTTGAATTTTTACTATAAAAAATATCCATAAAATTACGGCTCACTTGATTCCTATACGAATCAATCAAATACCAATAGTTATCAATTTCATGAGCATTAAAAAAATGTCCTCCAATTCTGGCAGAAAGATTTATCCCTGATAAAACATTCGGTGAGAATTCTCCTCTTATTATGGCATGTTTTGAATTTTTAAGTATAAACCCAGGTACTTCATCAGCTGACATCCATTCACTCTCAGTTAATTTTAAATTTATCTTTAATTGTTTAAAAATTAAATAAGATGATTTCCTAGGAAAAACAAGCTCCCTATTAACAGTTGAAAAGGTTTTATACGTAGCTATACTACATTCAAGACAGTTAACTCCATTATCTAATATAGGAATTAAATCGTGGTCACCAGAATAATTGTTAATCTGATCCACCTTCCTTTTAATTTCATTTAATGCACACCCTATATTATGTACAAGAATAAAATTCTTTCCTACAAAATAACGATGTTTGTTATATATCTC
This sequence comes from Francisella sp. 19X1-34, assembly GCF_041102755.1. Lineage (NCBI taxonomy): Bacteria > Pseudomonadati > Pseudomonadota > Gammaproteobacteria > Thiotrichales > Francisellaceae > Francisella > Francisella sp. 19X1-34. The sequence continues at coordinate 913 of NZ_JBGCTX010000137.1, read as the reverse complement.
TAAATTATATACATTAATAGGTTTGTGGCCTGTGTTATATAACTTACCACAATGACTAGTTTTATTAGTAGGACAAACTAGTTTAATTTTATCTCCAATCTGCGATAGCAATATATCATCTGATTTAACTCTAGATATACTAATATAATGAGTATCGTTACCTATTATATTATTTACTGTTCTATTTCTAACATAATACTTATGTCCAGGTGTTGAAGTTACTTTACTAATCTTACCAGTGATTAAATCTTTAAACGTGTATGTCTTAACTATAGCAGCATATCTCTTAAATGTGCCTATTACTGGATATGAGCTTTGTTTTGACCAATTTATCTTTGATGTATCTAACTTAGTAGGTTTTATAGCTTCTATAGTTACATACATCTTCTTAATACCAAAATCAGGTAAAGATAATATTTCTTTATTACCTACTTTATCTAGATGATTAGCTTTAAGCCAACTTATAGGTCTAAGTAATTTAATTTCTACTGGATATCTTTTACCTTTTATATGATCATAAGCTTTAAGATCTACTTCTTGCCAAGTAGTAGGAGTAATAGCCAATTTATCATAATTAGGTAAAATAGCACTAAAACCTAACTGACTATATAGATAGACTAATATAAAAATCAATAATATTTTTTTATACATAACCTTTTCCAAAAAACCAATTTCTTATCTTATATAAAAAATATTTATTTAATTTAAATTCAATCTTTATATTTATGTCATTACATTAAATTTAATATATTAAAAATCATCACAATATTGAGTATTTAAGACTATATGGCTTTTTCCAATTATTGTGGCTCATTTTAAAAAGCTGTTGTAGTAGAAGAGGCTTTGTTTCTTAACCCCTTAAGGTCTTCTAGTTGGTGTATTTTAGGCAGTTCTATGACTAATGGGCATACCT
>NZ_JBGCTX010000136.1:0-1607 GCF_041102755.1 Francisella sp. 19X1-34 | reverse complement strand
ACTTTATGTAATATATTTGCAGAGGTACTTGGTTTAGATAAAGTAGGTATTACAGATGATTTCTTTAGGATAGGTGGTAATAGTATATTAGCTATACATTTAGTTAATGAAATAACTAAACAAACTGCTTTAAAATTATTTGTTACAGATGTTTTAAGCCAAAAGACAATTGAGAAGATTCTTAATGCTTATACCAAAGAATTCTCTGAGAATGATAATATTTGTAATTTAAATCTTGATGATTACAAATCATCTTTAAATCATATGGAAAAAGACATATATTTTCATCAATTATCTTCTGGCAATAAGCTTATTTATAATGAAAGTTTTGTTCTAAAGTTTAATGAGGAAATTAATTTATGTGTGCTGCAAGATGCTATAAATTATATTTGTAGTAAATATGAGATATTAAGATCAAACTATATTTTTGAGAATAATGAGATTTTACGAAAATTAAATAAAAAACCTGATTTTATAGTAAAACAAATAAACTTAGAAGTAGGTAGTGATTTAAAAGAATTATTATCTAAACTAGAGCAAAAAGAATTTAACTTAGAAAAAGACTTTTTAATACGATGTTACTTAATTAATTTGGATAATAGTAATCAAATATGCTTTATTCAATTTCATCACTTAATTGCAGATGCTACATCTATAATAAATATTTTACTACCAGACTTATATAGTTATATATTAGATCAGAACGCTATAGCTAGTATAGATACTCAGACTATTGAGGGAAGTTATATTGATCTAGTATCAAAACTAAATAAATTATATGACTCAAATAAACTTAAATATAGGCAACACTGGTTAGATAGGATAAATGTAGTTGAAGGTTTAAATCTTAATAATTGTATAGGAGATTCTAATGACTTCTCCGGAGAGCAATTGAGTTTTAATTTGGATAATATAACTACACGAAGAATTAAAAGGGTATCAGAGAAATTAGGATGTAGTTTATTCTCTATTTTATATTCTCAATTTGCTCTAATGTTACAAAGATTCTCTGGTAAAGAAAATATAGCAATTAGAACAAATATCGATGAGAGGATGTTTTTCCCTGAACATTTAAATACCGTAGGGTGTTTTATCAACAATACTTTTTTATTTTCAAACTTTAATCCTGATCAAATGTTATGTGATTTTATAAAAGATACTCAAAATAACATATTTCAGGTGTTATCCAGACAAATAAAGTTTCAGGATCTCTTAAAGTTAGATCGGGAAAAGGTAGAACAACTATCAGAAATTCATTTAAATATTGAGACACAAGAGGTACAAGCTTTACCATATGAACAAGTACAAACATATTCACATTCAGGGAATGTTAAAACAGGATTATATTTTGAATTAGATATTAAAGACGATAGAATTTATTGTCGAACAGAATTCCAGAAAAGTAAGTATTTAAAATACCTCGTACAATCATTAATAGATAGTTATGTGCACCTATTAGAATCAATTGATGAGAATATTAATATTTGTTTAAAAGATATTAATCTTTTAGATAAGAAAGATTATAAGCATATAGTATATGACTGGAATCAGACAGACAAGGATTATCCTAAGGATAAGACGATATACCAATTATTTGAGGAGCAAGT
>NZ_JBGCTX010000135.1:0-1718 GCF_041102755.1 Francisella sp. 19X1-34 | reverse complement strand
ATTCTGTAAATCCCTTATTGTTATATTTAAAATATATAACCTAATTAAAATTTACACAATTATCTGTAAAGACCCGTATTATCAGAATGGTAACCTGTAATAAAAATAGGTAATACAAATTTAATAATATGATGTAATGAAATATCTATCTTATTTGTTGACGTACACACATCAAGGTCTTTTATAATAGATGGATTATTCGCTGCATGTCCTTTACCTAGCTGATTAAAATATATTTTATATAAGATCCCCTCTTTAGTTGCTGTACTGCTAGTATTACTAAACTTACAATGCCTTCCTCTTGTAATAATATCTATATATGAAAATAAATATTCTCCTCCATTTTTAGATACTATTCTAAGGTTAACTCCTCTTGAGTCCTTACTATATGCTCTCATAGAAATATTTTGATGCCAAGGTTTCTCTTTTAAAGAGATATTTTTCCATTTAAATATTTTATCAGCTTGAAGCTTAGCATATTCAAAAAGCAAATGATCTTGATCTGCTGGAGGGTGAGTATTTAATAAATCTCCAGGAGTCATTATAGATAGATAAAGATTATTATTTAATTTATTAGTATCTGATATACCAAATGTAACTATTAACATCAAAATTAAAAAAACATAATTTTTTTTATTAAGCATAGTTCTATACCTAGTTCTAGGGTTTTAAATTTGATCTACATTGTAAAAAAATTAAAAAAGACTTAATATATGACTTATAGCCATTTTATATACAATTTAGGACACCCTATAATGCTCACAGAAGTTTTCCCTGCAGAAAATAATTCAGCTCCTATTTTTGGATATAATTATAAAGGTAAACGATTACCTAAAGACCTTCATCACCATAATTATGGTCAACTAATGTATTGTTTAAAGGGAATCATAGAAGTTAGAATTGCTGAAAAAATACTTGTCATACCATCAGCAAACGCGATATGGATACCAGAAAATATTCCCCATGCTGCAATGAGAGATAGTCCGGTTAATTATTACAACTTATACTTCTGTACAGATAGATTAGTAAATCTACCTAAAAATGTACAAGTTTTTTCAGTTTCTCCCTTTCTACATGAGTTGATTCGCAAAGTTTTAACTTTTAGAGATAACTCTAAAAAAGAAAAAAATGTTATAACGGTATTAATTGATCAATTAAACTCTGTTGAGCTACAAGATTACTATAAATTATCAATACCTAACAACAAAACTATAAAAGCCATTTATGAATATATTATAAATGACTTATCAAAGCCTCTTTTACATCAGCAAGTAGCAAATAAGTTTGCTATGAGTAGTAAGACTTTAAGTAGATTATTTCAAAAAAACATAGGAATGACTTTTAATAAATGGAAACAACAAATAAAAATTCTAGAAGCGATTTCATTACTTTCTGAAGGGGTTAATAATAAACAGATAGTTGAAACCTTGGGGTATTCTTGTGACAGTGAATTTATTAGACAGTTTAAAAAAGTTATAGGTAAAACACCAAAACAATTTAAAAACTCTAAAATAAATGATACAGATATTGACATAAAGCTATAAGTAAAAATCAACTCTAGCTGTGGGCTTCAGCACAATGGAAGGCTTAGTACCAATACAAGTAGCACTACACAAACTTACCCTCAGTCATAACAAAGACCGACCCTTTACAGACTTTTGTGTAAATTTTTCATAGGCTACCAATCCTATCTTCAAATTTAATCATAAAATGTGCAA
>NZ_JBGCTX010000134.1:0-1721 GCF_041102755.1 Francisella sp. 19X1-34 | reverse complement strand
AAATATTTGAATAATATAATTGAGCAAGATCACGGTAAGCTCAAAAGATTGATAAAACCGATGCTTGGTTTTAAATCTATGAAAACAGCTAACGCTACTATATTAGGTTATGAATGGATGAGAATGTTTAAGAAAGGCCAGTTTAATATTTGGACTAAATTTAGAAATAAGTCTGAAGCCACTTTTATAAATCAATTATTTGATGTCTACTGCCATAAATGTATCTAATGAAAACTTAATTCTTTGTCTTTAGACTATATCTAATAGTTGCAACAGTACCGGATTAACTATAAATATAAACATTGCATTTAAATTTAATAAATGCTTTTTATATAAGCTAAGAGATTAATTTCTTAAGAAAAAATTATGTATAAAAAAATATTATTTATTTTTATATTAGGTTATTTATATAGTCAGTTAGGTTTTAGTGCTAGTTTACCTAATTATGATAAAATAGCTATTACGCCTACTACATGGCAAGAAGTAGATCTAAAAGCTTATGACTATATAAAAGATAAAAGATATCCAGCAGAGATTAAATTACTTAGACCTATAAGTTGGCTTAAAGTTAATCATCTAGATAAAGTTGGTAATAAAGGTAATTTCTCATTACCTGAGTTTGATATTAAACATATGTACGTTACAGTAGTAGCATTAAAACCAACTAAATTAGATACTTCAAAAATTAATTGGTCAAAACAAAATTCTTATCCAGTAATAGGTACATTTAAAAGATATGCTCCAGTAGTTAAGACATATATCTTTAAAGATTTAACTACTGGTAAGATTAGTAAAGTAACTTCAACACCTGGACATAAGTTTTATGTTAAGAATAGAACAGTAAATAATATAATAGGTAAGAATACTCATTATATAAGTATATCTAGAGTCAGATCAACTGATATATTAATATCTCAAACAGGAGATAAGATTAAGCTTATCTGTCCAATAAATAAAACAAGTCATTGTGGTAAACTATATAATAGATATCATAAGCCTATTAGTGTATATAATCTAGAGATATATAATAAACACCGTTATTTTGTAGGGAAGAATTCTATTCTTGTGCATAATGGGCCTTGTTCTAATGAGGCTATAAATTCGGATACTATTTCTTCAAACAAAATTGAAAAAATGCATATTGTTGAAATGAATGAAACTACCTCAATAGAAAAAATTAATGGAAATGGACATATTGCTATTGCAACAAAAGGACTGTCAGATTGTTCAGCTGTTGGGGTATGCACACCTAATAAAATTATATTAACCCATTTAATGGGATCTAACCCTGAATATTTTGATGAATCATTTATACAAAGTATTCAAGGCCTTTCAGGAGATGAACTAGCCGAAGCTAATGTTATAATATATAGTCCAAGGACAAGAAATGTCGGTTTTATATTTAATCCAAATTCTGCTTTTGACGATGAGCATTTTATAGTTCAATCAATAGGTGAACATTTAAATAAATATGGTATACCTATAAATAATGTTAAAGGATATTATCACTATAATGGTTCTCATGGATTTGGATTTTTTTTCCGTTCTAATTCATCTGTAGGTTTTGGAGAGCTTGATTTTGATGATCCAGTAATAATGAATAAATATAATAATTCTAGAGATAATATTTGGGATTTTAGTTTTTGGGACTGTTGAAATCTGATATTAATTTTAAAATTGTTTAAAATATACTGAAAAGTAATATATGATTTTTTTATGTT
>NZ_JBGCTX010000133.1:0-1746 GCF_041102755.1 Francisella sp. 19X1-34 | reverse complement strand
CATATCTAGGAATGATTAAATTAGCTTGTACTTTTATTTGGCTTCGATGAAAATTTATTTTTGTGCACAGAGCCTAACTATCTCATTAATAAAATCTGCAGCTATAACTAAAGTATTTTTCATTTTAAATATCTTATAGTTTAAATAATAAGAAAGCTATTATATGCCCATAATAAAAATAGATACAATTGTTTTAGAGCAGCAAACTTACATTCAGAATAAATAATCTTGATTTTTATATTACTTATTAATATTTGATAAAAACTCTTCAGCTGTTACAACTTTAGCAACTTTTTGTAAACTATTAAGGCTTTTTTCATGCCCTTCCTCAGTAGCGGCATTACAAGCATCTGAGATAACTGTTACACTATAATCTCTATCATGTAACTCTCTCACTGAAAGCTCAACAACCTGCTCTGTAGATACACCAAAAACTATAACATTCTCAATTTTATTAGCTCTTAAAATAGCTTCACAATCTGTTGCATATACAAAGCTAATTCTATGCTTTGTTATAACTATATCATCTTCTTGATAATCTATATCTTTATGAAATTCAGTAGCCCATGAGCCAAGTTGAAGAGCTTTATATTTAGGTGCTTGACTAAATATAGGAGAACCTTCTGGACACTCATGATAATCTTTGCTAAAGCCAACTTTTACATGAGCAACTTTAACTCCATTCTTACGAGCCCATGCTATAACTTTATTAGCATTCTGCATTGTATTACAGTTCTTAACTCTTTCTGCATTAAATGCTCCAAAAGCTCCTTTTTCATCGACTATTTCATTTATAAAGTCAGCTGCTATAACTATTGTATTTTTCATTTTAAAATCTCCATTTTTTTAAGTTATTTACATTAATTTAATAATCATTCTCATATAATAAAGCACAACCATCTAAAGTAAAGTGATTTAAATTTACATAATTGTAAGCTACACTTACAGCATAAAAATTCATCACATATTTATACAATTATTTTTCCTACAGATTTCATTTATAAATAATTATTACCACCTAAGAGTATTTAGTGTAGATGTATTTAACGTACAAAGTTAATAGAATTTAAGTACCAAATTATCCACTACTCCTAGTTTAGAAATTTTAAATTAGTTATTTGATAAGAACTCTTCAGCTGTAACGACTTTAGAGATGTGAGCTAAACTCTTAAGACTCTTATTGTGACCTTCTTCAGAACCTGCATTACAAGCATCCGAAATAACAGTAACCTTATAATCCCTATCGTGCAACTCTCTCACTGATGATTCAATAACAAGCTCGGTAGATACTCCAAAAACTATAATATTCTCAATTTTATTAGCTCTTAAAATAGCTTCACAATTTGTAGCATATACAAAGCTAATTCTATGTTTAGTAATTACAATATCATGATCTTGCACATCTACATCTTTATGGAAATCTGTAGCCCATGAGCCAAGCTGAAAAACTTGATGTTTAGGAGTTTGACCAAGGATTGGAGAATTCTTAGGGCATTCATAATAATCTTTACCAAACCCCATTTTTACATGAGCAACCTTAACATCATTCTTTCGAGCCCATGCTATAATTTTATTAGCATTTTTGATTGTATGAAAGTCTTTTATTCTTTGAGCATTACATTCTCCAAAAGCACCATCCTCATGAACAATTTCATTAATGAAATCAGCTACTATAACTAACCTCAGTTCGGAATTAAAAGCATTGTAAATTAAGGGTTTAGTAGTGTTTTTAGGTTAAAATAAGCG
>NZ_JBGCTX010000132.1:0-1788 GCF_041102755.1 Francisella sp. 19X1-34 | reverse complement strand
TATCTAGGAATGATTAAATTAGCTTGTACTTTTATTTGGCTTCGATGAAAATTTATTTTTGTGCACAGAGCCTAATATTGTGGTTATTTTTGATACAAAAAATAATGAAGTAAATATAAATATTCTATTTATATTCAGAATAAGATTATAGTGTAAAATTTTAATATTAGACTTTATGAAAATTAAAAAATATTTTTAATAATGATTAAGTTATAAGGGAGCTTTATGAAAAAATATTTGAAAAAAGCAATTGTTTTAGCAGGTGCTATTACTTATGTATCAGCTTTTAGTTTGGGAAATGTAGATCTTAATAATAAGGGAGAAAATACATATATACCGAGTTATAATAGTTTTTTCTCCAATAACAATGATATTCAAGTTATTAATACAAAACAAATGCAAGTGATAAAGCAAGCCTCTATGAATTCCTTAACTAGTTACTGGCAGTATAAAGCAAAACCTAAAAATGAAAACCAATTGGTAAGTGCGGAAGTAGCTTATTTCAATAAGTTAAAGATTCCTTATGGAGGAGGAATAGGAGAGGGCTGGGATAACCCATTAAATATCCAACAAGATTTAACGTTTAGATTAGATGAAGTTAATTGTGTAACAGTAGTACAGGATATTATGGGTATTATACTTGCCGAAGAACATGAGAATGTGTATAACTTTTTCTTTGAAGCTTTTAAAAAAGGACTGTATAGTGTTTCCTATGGAGCGTTTCCATCATCTCTTGGTAAAACTTATGAAAATAGAAATAACTTTGTAAGTTCTGATTTTAATAAAGTAAATAATAAGTTAGGTTATATACAGGATGTGACAGCTGATCTAGGACTTAAATATAATAGATTTCCAGCTGGAGCTAAAAATAAAACAATTAATCATTCTGGTTGGTTTAATAAACAAAAGAACAATCTTTCAAATATTCATATTGCAGATATAAATTTATCTAATAAGCAAGCAATAGTTGATAAGTTTACAAGTAAAGAATATGGGGCAAATTTCCCTAATGAATCAGTATCTATGAATTATATCCCTAAAGACCTTTTTTATACTAAACAAGGCGATGATTACTATGCAAATACTAATAATATTAAAAAATTAATGGCTGATAATATACCTAAAATAGTCGAATTTGTTCGTGATGATAGTAAATGGATAATAGCAGGAAAACCAATAAGTACATTAATAGGTTCTGATATTTTAGTTTCTCATTTAGGAATTCTATATAATGCTACATTCAATAAGGGAGATGTTATTTATAATCAAATAAATTGTGCAGAAGATGATGGCATGAAAGTCTGTAAAGTAATTCCAGTAAAGTGTTCTGAGAATACATGTAAAAAAGTTATGCTTTTCATGGCGAGTAATGCATACCCTAATAGTTATGTTTTATCAAAAAATAATTCTAATAAAATCGCTTGTACAGATCCTACAAAAGTACCAAGTGGTTATACGATTGAGAGGAATGTTATTACAAATAATGATTTAACTTGTAATAGAGCTTTTTCGATGCCATTTGGGGATTATTTTATTCATAAAATGTATAACAAATATCCATATATAGATTCTCAGTCAATATTAGGTATTAATTTACAAAAGATTACTATGTTTAATGCTTAATTCTCTATTTAATTAGAAATATTAGTTTTTATGGTACTGTTGCAACTATTAGATATAGTCTAAAGACAAAGAATTAAGTTTTCATTAGATAGACCCTTTACAGACTTTTGTGTAAATTTTTCATAGGCTACCAATCCTATCTTCAAATTTAATCATAAAATGTGC
>NZ_JBGCTX010000131.1:0-1918 GCF_041102755.1 Francisella sp. 19X1-34 | reverse complement strand
TACTGTCTTTCAACTTTTAAATAACAACGGTTTAGCTATTTTCAATCTAATTTATATTTTTTGTGCACAGAACCTAGTTTTTATTAAAAATAAAATTTTTTAATATTATAATGTGCATTAATATACTAAAGTATATTTTTTATTATAACTAATAAACAAAGTAAGGAAAATTAATGAAAAAACTAACTATCGCAATCTCAACTATATTGCTTTCAACATCAGTCTTTGCTGCTAACACTGCAAGCTCTAACCAATCATTTTCAGCACAACAAAAAGAGGAAATTGGCAAAATTGCAGAACAATACATATATGAGCATCCAGAAATAATAATCAAAGCAGCTCAAGAAATTCGAAATAAACAAATACAAGCCCAACAAAAATCCATGAATACTGCTGTAGTTAGTAATGCTGCGAAATTTTTAAACACAAAGACAACGCCAACATTTGGTAATAAAGATGCTAAAGTGGCCGTTATTGAGTTTTTTGATTACGAATGTGTCTACTGTCATAAAGAAGCACCTGCTATCAAAAAATTAATGGATAATAATAAAGATGTTAAGTATGTATTCCAAGAGTTCCCTATTTTTAGTAATCATTTCACAGGATCTAAACTAGGTGCTGAAGCAGGATTTGCTATATATAATCTATATGGAGCAGATAAATATATGCAGTTCCATAATGAGTTATTCTTAGGTAAGAATGCTAATAAAGACGAAGGAAGCTTAAAAGATAGAGATATATATAATGTTATCAAATCTATAAAAGGTGTTGATCTTAATAAGGTTAAAGAATATATGAAAAAATCATCTCCTAATCTAATATCTAACTCTATGGAATTAGGTGAAAAATTAGGAATACAAGGTACCCCTGGCATTATTATTATGCCTACTCAAAACGCTAATCCATCAAATATTAGAGTAATCCCTGGATATGTTCCTTTTAATGTTCTTCAACAAAAATTAAATGAAGTTAAAGCTCTTACAAAATAGCTAAAAAGATCTACAAAAACAATAAATAAAACTACTTTATACTAGCTGCTTTTTACAACCAATATACTTAATAGATTTTTCCTTAGTTTGTTAGTTTATGAAAGTTTTCAGCAATTTTATTATTCAACTGTGTGATTATACTTTCATTATAGTGGTACTTTGAATAAAAAATAGTCATTTGTAACATATCATCAGTAATGATAACATTATATTCTAATAAATATTCTATTTTACATTCGTCTACAAAGATCATTGAACTTGGCCAAATTTCTGTTACTCTATCACTTTTTATAAAGCTTGATTCTTTATTAGTTTTTTCACTTTTAAATATATTAAATAATGTCCTAAATAAATTTCTTTCATCATCAAAACTTTTAAATAGTTCCTTTCTTAAAAGGCAAAAATCTTTTCCATCTGAAACAATATTATTTATATATCCTGTATGACCTACCATTGAATTGCCAGATACCTTATTATAATTTGTATATACAGGGATTACGTCATGGAATGTGCCCATAATATTATAGAATGATTCTGCAAATTCAAACGTTGGTATAGCTCTTGCATTGAACATTAAGTGAAAAGCTATATTCTCATTATGGCTAATGTTAAAAATATCATAAATAGCCCTAATAAAAGATATAAAAATAGCATGTTCAATATTTCCTGTAAAAGTTGATAGGTTTAATTTAAAACTTAATTTTTCTCTATCGCTATTATGTAGATTATAGCTATGGTTCATCAAAGTAGGAAACTTACAACTTTGATTTATAATATTTTTCCATTTTAGGTAGGAAGTCTTCTTATCATCTACACTTGTGCTCTCTAGCTTATTAATTACTCTGTTATATCTATAATGGGACTGTTGAAATCTGATATTAATTTTAAAATTGTTTAAAATATACTGAAAAGTAATATATGATTTTTTT
>NZ_JBGCTX010000130.1:0-2121 GCF_041102755.1 Francisella sp. 19X1-34 | reverse complement strand
TCTAGGAATGATTAAATTAGCTTGTACTTTTATTTGGCTTCGATGAAAATTTATTTTTGTGCACAGAGCCTAGTTAATGATGTAAATAAAACAATAAGTACTCTAGACCTAAGTAGCCAACTACAAACTGACTATAAAGCAACTTCTCCAGCATGTTTAATTAGTTTTATAAATCTCAAGAAAGATCAATATATAAAAGCTTCTGCTAACGCTGGATCTCATGTATTTGTTGTTATAGAAGGAACTGGCTATAGTAAACAAGGAAATACTAAGTTTGAATGGTCAAAAGGTGATGTATTTAGTTTTGCAACAGATATAGATATTGAACATAAATGTCATCAACAAGCTATTTTATATTATGTAAATGATGAACCTTTATTTAGCTATTTAGGAGCTAAACCTACAAAAGCTACTTTTGAAGCTACTCATTATCCTTTTGATACTATAATTAAACATGTCGAAGCCTTTAATAATGAAACTGGGGCAACTAAACGTAATCGTAATGGTGTATTATTAGCAAACGATGCTTGTCCTTTAACTAAAACAATTACTCCAACATTGTGGTCATTGTATAATGTTTTACCTAAAAACAGTGTTCAATTACCACATAGACATAATTCTGTAGCGCTAGATCTATGCTTATTTGCTCCTAAATCAGGATGCTATACTTTAATGAGTGAAAAAGTTGACTCAGAAGGTAAACTTATAAATCCTATACGTATGGGCTGGTCTACAAATGGAGCATTTGTAACACCTCCAGGTTGGTGGCATTCTCATCATAATGAAACCGATGAAGATGCGGTAGTCTTTCCAATACAAGATGCTGGCTTACAAACTTATTTAAGAACTTTATTTATAAGTTTTATTGGTAAAAAAGATTAACTTTAAAATAAAAATACTTCTATCAAAAAATTTTTTTTAATATTTTGCAATAAAAAAAACTTGTACAAAATAAATATACAAATAAAATTAAGCCTCCTATATCAATCGATAAAAATCTTACAAATTAATTAAGGAATAATAAAATTGAGCTTACTTTTATTTATTACGCTTATTTTTTTAATAACTATTTTCTCAGGTTTTATATCTGGGGTTTTTGGTGGTGGTTCAGGACTTATTAATGTACCTGGATTTTATTTGTTATTACATTACTACTATGCATCAAATGATCATCTAATGCAGGTAGCCATTGCCTGTGCTGTTAGCTCTGGTGTTTTAGTTGGTCTACTTGCAACCATTAAACAACATAGATACAAACAAATTTGTTACAACACTTTACGCTGGGCACTTATTAGCATACTCCTAGGAGGAGTCTTTGGTGTGTTTTTAGTAACTTTAATAAAAAGTAGTAATCTAAAAACTATATTCTCTATTTTACTTATAATTATGGCTATATGGATGTGGCGTAAAACAAAAACTTCACTAAAAATATGGCAAGCACCATTAGTATTAAAAATAACCAGCGCATTTTTTGCTGGAGTGTGTACGATGCTCTCTGGTATATCAGTGTTTTTTGTACCATTACTGACAAAGTGTGGTTTAGATATACGTAAAGCTATTGGTACATCGACTATAATTACTTTCTTTATAAGCTTAGTAATGACTATTTTCTTTATAGCTTTTGGCTTACATGCAGCTAATTTACCACCATACTGTATTGGTTATCTAAACTTAATTATTGTTTTTGCAGGAATTATACCAAGCCTAATTGGTGTAAATATTGGTGTTAAAGTAACAGCCTCATTCTCTCACAAACATTTACAAATTATATATATTTTAATGATGTTTATTATTGCTATAGCAATGATTATTTAGATAAGAATTCACTAAAAATAATAAACTCTTATATACTTTTCCATCTTTTATAAGTCTAACCTTAGTTTTCTTTATTGATTTTTTTGTTATAAGATTGATTATAAAAGCTTGTAAAAACCAATAAAATACATATAAATGTATGTTTATAATCTGCCTATCAATAAGTTGATAGATTTTTGTTTTTAATCTAATAACACTGTTACTTCGTTTATAAATAACTATAATTAATCTCAGTTCGATAATTACTTCATGTCTAAATATTTATAATTATTGATTTTAATTGGAGAAATAATAAACTGAGCTAGA
>NZ_JBGCTX010000129.1:0-2125 GCF_041102755.1 Francisella sp. 19X1-34 | reverse complement strand
GGTTTTTCGCTTATTTTAACCTAAAAACACTACTAAACCCTTAATTTACAATGCTTTTAATTCCGAACTGAGGTTATGTTTATTGAAATACTTTAAATTTGCTTTAGAAGCAAAATATCTATCTGCTACCATAATCACCTACTTTAAGCATTCTAGAAAAACTATCATGTTTGACTACATTATCTAGCATATCTGAACACATTGTTGAACTAGCTTGCGATGTTTGACATAGTAAAAAATCTATATATAAATCTGAACTTTCTTTTAGTTTCATAATGATGTTTTTTCAGAATTTCTAATATGTATATAAATAAGGGCTTTCTAATATTTTTAAAATCAATTCGCTACAAAAGTACGTAACTCCAGTTTTAAACCAGTTTTTTCTTTTTGTAATCAATTGACTTGCTTTGTAATTCTTTATGATAAATAATGCAGAAGTCGTCTATACGGCAAAAGGTTGAAATAAATTGATCTATCATTCTTGTCAGAATTTAAAGGTTTTTCGCTTACTTTAACCTAAAATACTCTGTAGAGAAAGCATATGCGTAACAGTTTTATAGAGAATTGGCTATATATACTTTATAACAATAAATACTGAAAATACCCTTTGCGTGCTATAAACAATCTCTTCTATTCTGTAACGTAATTATGTTATTATGAAATGGCTAATTGAGAAGCTGTTTAAGAAACTTGTGAATGTAGTAGAAGTGATAGATAATAGTATTACAAATTATTTGTCTATGAAAGGGGCTATAATCAGTGGTATCTCACGAAATATGAAAGCTTCAAATCAAAAAAGTAGTTTAAATTTAGACTTAGGAGGTTTAACAAATGGCAAAGATGATATTTGGAAACGTTGAAGAAAACGTTGTTACAAGAGAGGAATTTACATTAACTAAGGCATTAGAAACTTTGAAAAATGAAACTATAGCTATTATCGGGTATGGTGTACAGGGGCCTGCACAAGCTCTTAACCTTAGAGATAATGGTTTTAATGTAATAGTTGGACAAAGAGAAAATTCAAAATCATGGGATAAGGCTGTTGAAGATGGTTGGGTTCCAGGTAAAACTTTATTTAATATAGCAGATGCTACAGCAAAAGGATCTATTGTTGCTAATTTACTTTCTGATGCTGGTCAAATAGATTCGTGGGATATTATTAAAGAAAATCTTAATAAAGATGACCTATTAATGTTTTCTCATGGTTTTGGAGTAATATATAATGAGAAAACTAAGATTGAGCCACAAAGTGATATTGATGTTGCTTTAGTTGCTCCAAAGGGTTCTGGAAGAAGTGTTAGGATGTTATTTTTAGCTAAGAAGGGTATTAATTCTAGCTATGCTGTATACCAAGATGTTACGGGAAGAGCTGAAGAAAGAGCATTAGCTTATGGTATTGGTGTTGGTTCTGGATATTTATTTGAAACAACTTTTAAAAATGAAGTGTATAGTGATCTTACAGGTGAAAGAGGTGTGTTAATGGGAGCTCTTGCTGGTATTATTGAAGCTCAATACGAAGTATTACGTGCAAATGGACATACTCCTAGTGAAGCATTTAATGAAACAGTTGAGGAACTTACACAATCTTTGGTACCTTTAGTTGGTGAGAATGGTATGGATTGGATGTTTGCTAACTGTTCTGCTACAGCTCAGAGAGGTGCATTAGATTGGGCTCCTAGATTTAGAGATGCAACTAAATCTTTGTTTTCTGAACTATATACTGAGGTTAAAAATGGTAATGAAGTTCAACGTACTATAGATAAAAATAGTCATGAGAATTACCGTCAAGATTTAGATAAAGAGCTTCAAGAACTTAGTGAAAAAGAAGTGTGGCAAGCTGGTAAAGTAGTCAGATCTCTTCGCCCAAATAGTTAGATCGAAGATTTAAATTTCTATTCCTTGCGTAAAATCTTAATGAAATTAAGGTTTTGGGTAACCTTTAGCTCTAAGCTTTGTTATTAAATCACGAACATTAATTATGGGGCTGTCCTAGATAACTAAGTTATGTTAGGATAGTTTTGATGAAAAAAAGTAGGTTAAGTTCATACTGATCTACCCTGTCAATTTGGGACACTTTTGATGTCAGAAAAAGGAGAGAAAAATGGCTTACAAAAGATACCCAGAA
>NZ_JBGCTX010000128.1:0-2410 GCF_041102755.1 Francisella sp. 19X1-34 | reverse complement strand
GCTTAAGCTGAGCTATAGCATCATTATAAGCAGGATTTTTATCAGTATTTATTTTGCTAGGAGAATCATACTTATAGTAATTCTTCAATGTCTTAGATAGAAAGCGTTTAGCTGCTTTTGTATTTCTGGTATGAGATAAATAAAAATCTACAGTAGAACCATCTTTAGTTATGGCTCTATACAAATATTTCCACTTACCTTTTACTTTAATGTAGGTTTCGTCTACTCTCAATGACTGATAACAAAACTTTCCTCTTACCAACTTAGCTTTTTCTTCAACTCAGGGGAGTATTGGATAACCCATCTATAAATTGTTGTATGGTCTACATTTACTCCTCTTTCTTTAAGCATCTCCTCTAATTCTCTATAGCTAATACCATATTTTAGATACCAACGGATTGCCCATAAAATTACTACCCCATTAAAATGCTTATATTTAAAACTATTCATACATTCTTAAACTAAAATATTTAGCGCAAATACTAGATTTCAAAAAACTTATTGTCAATAGTTGCAACAGAGCCATTAGAGTTCACAGAGGATTATCTAAAAATCTCAAATTAAAGCTAGTAGATTTTTATATGATAAATAATGGCAAAAAGTTCTAAAACAGACCCCCGTTTTTTCTATTAGCTCTCTCATCACCACTTTGTAAACTTAGTTTACATAATATTTTCTTTACTGTATAATACTATCAATAGATAAAAGCGAACTGTAGCTATGAAACCACCAAAGAAGTCAGATAAAGAATTATTTTCTTTGATAAAGCAGAAGATCGCTGATAAAAAATATATTTTCTTACCTCATTTGAGACAAAGAATGTTAGAAAGAAATATAACAGCTATAGATATTTTATATTTATTACAAGGACATTCAAAACGCATAAGGAATAAAAAGAAAGATTGTTACGAACATGATAGAGAGGATTGGAAATATTGTATTGAAGGTAAACCAAGAGATACAAAAATAAGAGTAATAATAACTTTTACATTAGATATGATGCCAATTATTACTGCTATTAATTTGGAGAATGAACCATGAGCAACTTAGAAGAAAAAACAGTTAAAGAATATGTATATACTGGGATGATATTTCCAGTTACACTAAAAAATGTAAAGATGGTTAAATATGACGATGAATGGTGTCCTGTTATAGATGATATAGCTATAGCTAATAAATGGATCAGAAAAATAGGTGAGTCAAAAGATCGCCTAACTGGTAACCAATTAAAATTTATTCGTAGTTATTTTAAAATGTCGTTACGCCAGTTTTCCAATGTAGTAAATGAGTCTCATACAGCTATAGCAAAGTGGGAGAATGTTGGTAATGAAATAGCTAAAATGGATCTTAATATTGAAAAAATCATTAAAATGTACATATGTCGTGAAGTCATGAAAGATGCTGATGATAAAAGTCTAATGAAAATCTTTAATAAAATTCTGGACTTTCAACCAAAAAATCTAAAGATTGCTCATTAGCAAAACATTCCCGAAATAGTCCCTTTATGCGAGTGTTACTCTAAAAAATCATATTCAAAGCCTCTAAAATTGGTTTCATAAAAAACTTTACCAATATCCATTTTTGGGAATGTTTACTTTGAAAGACAGCGACTCTTCCACTCTTGATCATAATTATCTATTTGTCTAAGGGTTTCTGGAGATATAATATAAAGTTCTTTCTTTGAAATTGTGATAGGCTTTGCCCAAAGGCAAAAGTCACTCATCTCTCGTGAACTCATGCATCCGGTTACGCACAATATTAATATTATCATTAAGACGCTTCGCTTGACGTCTATTACTGTCAAGCGCATCTTCAAACTCTTCTTGAAATTCATTTAATTTCTCTTGATGTTCCCCTTTTTTGAAAAAATAGAATAATATAAACAAAATACTAGATATTATTATCAATATTGGAGCTATTATGAGTATAATCAGCACTTCATATTTTCTCATTTATATCAGTAGATTTCTTTTTTAATAATCCTTCGAATACACTTATCCCAAGCAATGATCCACCTGTAATCATAAACATATTTATAATATTTGATTCCATTGATGTATCTGCTGGCGTATCAAATAAACAATATATAAATAATATTATAGAAAATAGAATACCTATTATTAATAATACTGCTCCCCATACTCTTTTAGCAGATTGTTTACCACAAGGACATTCTAAAATACCTTTAAGCATTAGCTCACCAAAATTTTATTTTAATTATGTAAGCATAAACTCAAGATTTATTATTTTTATTAATAGATTATTTAATCTTATTTCCTTTTGAGAATATTTATGTCTTGATACTAAGTTGGCTTTGTTTCTTAACCCCTTAGGGTCTTCTAGTTGGTGTATTTTAGGCAGTTCTATGACTAATGGGCATACCTAAAGATGTCATTTTATTTAAAATACT
>NZ_JBGCTX010000127.1:0-2437 GCF_041102755.1 Francisella sp. 19X1-34 | reverse complement strand
CTGCCTTTCAACTTTTAAATAACAACGGTTTAGCTATTTTCAATCTAATTTATATTTTTTGTGCACAGAACCTAATTGACTATACTAATAACATCAAAAAATTCTCTAATATTGAATTCCTAAATATTATAGGAGTAGAAGATCCAGAGCATCATTATGAGCAGGGTCTTGAATTATCAGCATGCTTCTCAAATACAACTACCAAGATTTATCCTTGTGGAGCACCATGTTATGGCTACTTCCCATATGAAGTATTTAATGATATAAATTTATTTCTAAACAGATAAAAGAGTATTAGAATATCGAGTTTATATGGTTAGTACAAATGTATTCTGTAACAGACCCATCGAATGACGAGACAATCTCAAATTAAGTATATCTTAAAATTTAATCTCTTGATTTATTCCTATATTTTCTAAAAATATACTATCATGAGAAATTATTATTAAAGCTCCTTTATACTGATTTAAAGCTTGTTTTAGTAGCTTAATACTTTTTAAATCAAGATGATTAGTTGGCTCATCTAAAAGTAGTAATTGAGGGCTATTTTGTGAGGTTAAGTTGATAGCAAGATTAGCTCTAATTTTTTCCCCGCCACTTAGCTGACTGACTTTTTTATTTACAATCTCGCGGCGAAACTTATATCTAGCCAAGATAGAATGTGCTTCTTGGTGTGTTAGAGTGGGTTTTGATTGTAATAAGTTTTCTAGTAAAGATAGATTATTATCTAGGTTACTAGAATGTTGATCTAAATAACCAATATGATCTACATTTATATTTATTTCTCCTGATATGGGTGATAGCTCATTATTAATCAATCTAAGTAAAGTCGTTTTCCCAGCACCATTATTCTCAATTAGTGCAATTCTTTGTGCACCAACTATACTCATACTAAAATCATCTAGAATTATATTATCTTTATTATAACCAAAACATAAATCTTTAATATCAATTACAGTCTTACCATTTGGGACATATGTATCTGGTAGATCAATTGATACTGGGTCTTCAATTACTAGTTTCTCTTTTGCTTTAGATAGTTGATTTTGAGCGGTTGTCTCCATCTTGATTGCTAGAGTAATATTTCTTGATTTTGATCTTTCACTTCTACCTTTTTTACTATTAGCGGTTAGCTTATCTATCGAGTTTGTTTTTCTTAACTTCTTGCCTCTACTAGCTCTTTGATCATGCTTTTCTTTTGTTTGTTGAATACTAGTTTTCACCTGTTTTATTGTTGTTTCAGCTACAGCTATTTCGTGCTCAAGAGATTTTTGCTCCTGAAGTTTTTGTGATTCATAACAATTATAATTACCACCGTAATAGCTAAACCTATTATTTTCTATCTCAACAATTCCATCCACATTGTTTAGAAGAGCTCTATCATGGGTAACAATAATAATGCATTTATCTGTTTTTTCTAATCATTCGATAAACTTATCTTTTGAATTTTGATCAAGATTATTTGTAGGTTCATCAAGCAAAAGTATATTAGCTTTTGAAAGCATTATTTTAGCTAATAATATTTTTGTTCTTTGTCCACCACTAAAGTTGCTAATTTTCTGGTTTAAGTCAATGTTAATCCCAATAATCTCTTTGAGTTTTTGCTCTAAATTTGGCTTAATATCCCAATTATTTTCAGCTAAAGTAAAATCATCTTCAGCTATACTTCCTTGATTTATTCTATCAATAGCATCTAGTATTTTAGACACATTAAGCGTTTCAGCTATAGTTAAACTACTATCTAATATTTGTGGAATATATATTGTCTCACCACTAGCTATAACCTTACCTGAATCAGCAGAAGTTAATTTTGCTAATAATTTTAACAATGTAGATTTTCCTACGCCATTATCACCAACTATTCCATACTTCTTAGAATTAAAAGTTAGAGAAACATCTTTAAAACTAATAGGGGTGTTAGCTATAGTATAACAAAGGTCTAAGCATTGAATTGAATTTGTAAACATAATTGTAAATCTCCATAAATTTTGTGATAAAAAATTTTAAAACTAGTTTTGAGATTTATTTGTTCATTTTATTTATCCTTGTGTCTTATATTATTAATTATTAGGTGATTTATTTATGTGTATCATAAAAAGTAATATGGAATTTTCTCTTTCTATAGCATTAGAAGTTGGTCCATAAAATAGCTGAGAAACTGATAGCCCAAGCATAAATTTAAATAGGCTTAGCTGTACCAACCTAATATTCACATCCATATCCTTAGTAATATATGGAAGCGAAGGTAAGTATATATCAGAAATAACTTGCCCAAGTGAAGCAAGTACTAAAACTACAACGAAACTAGAGTAATTTATTTTTTTATTATCATTATCTTATTTAATCTCTATATTTATAAAATAGGTTCTGTGCACAAAAAATATAAATTAGATTGAAAATAGCTAAACCGTTGTTATTTAAAAGTTGAAAGGCAGTA
>NZ_JBGCTX010000126.1:0-2547 GCF_041102755.1 Francisella sp. 19X1-34 | reverse complement strand
CATTCTGTAAATCCCTTATTGTTATATTTAAAATATATAACCTAATTAAAATTTACACAATTATCTGTAAAGACCCCCCAAATTAGCAGGATAGATCACTATATACTTCATCTGCAAATGCTGACTTAGAAAATCTAACAGTAGCATAAGCTTTATCACCATCAAGCCAAGCTTTCTCTATTTTGCCTATTGGTTTATCCCAATCATGATTAAATAACAAATTAGCTCCATTATTTAATCTTTCAAAGTTAATAGCATCTTCATTATGTATCAAAGTCTCAGTCATATCTGACCAACGTTGATATGGTGTGTTAGATGAAAAACTAAGTGTTAATGTCCTATCTTGTTCACTCAAATTATCTCGAGTAAATACACCACTTCTATGGTGTTTTTGTCCTATTAATTGCTTACTCATTAGCATCTCCTACATCTTTAAATCTCTTTTTGTCTTCTTGAATCTGTTGTGCCACTACCTCTGGGGCTCTACCTGTCTTAGCTATCTCTTCACTAATTGAACTTAAACCACTTTCAATTTTAGTTTTACTAGCTTGAGCATCTTTATTTGGATCCATTCCCTCCCATGACCTAGGCATGTACTGAATAGAATCTTTAATATCTTCTATTTGAGAGCTAGAAATATTTAACTTGCCATTAAAAACATTAATATCAAGCCAAGCCTCAAATACTGGCTTAACCAAATTTTCTATAATTTTTTGTTGTAACATCTGCCATGAGGCCTTTTCTGATAACAAACCATGTCGTGTACTTGAATAACTAGATTGTGATAAATCATTACCTATACTTATAAAATTAACTCCATACCCTAAAGATATTGAAGCCATACGTAACATAGCATCTCTAAATGGTGCAAACTCTGCACTTGGAAACTTAGAATCAACTTGTTGTATTGAGTATTTACCATTCATTACCATAAAATCAGTACCATCACCCATATTTATAGTTTCTTTGGTATCTACTTTGCTATCTTCACTTTGATAATCACTTGAATTAGCAATAGGATTATAATCATCATCTTCTTTACTAAATATTCCGTTAATCTTTGAGTTTTGACGTGCATTATCCAAAGCACACTTAGCAAAATCATTTAACATGTTTAATGAGTTTAAAGCTGTATGGATATTTGATATACCTCTAGTAGCTCCTATGAAATCTATAATGTCCCCAGAAAAAGATACTGATTTTAGAAGGATTTTTATTCCTAGATGTTAAACTTAGTTAGAACAATTAGGAAATAGATAAATGAGTAGAAAAAGAATAACATATACAGCTGACTTTAAGGCTAAAGTAATTATAGAATTACTAGAAGGCGATAAGACAATTAATGAGATAGCAAGTAAGTATGATTTACTTCCCAAAAACGTACATAATTGGAAGCAGCAATTTTTATCAAATGCTTGTCTTGCATTCGATAAAAGCTCTGTTGTTAAAGAGTATAAGCAAGAGATAGATGAACTTAGGAAAGATAAAGATGCTACAAGTAAAAAACTTGGAGAAGTAATAGTGGAGAGGGATTTTTTAATGGGAAAGCTAAAAAGCTTGGTATCATCAAATGATAGAGTAAACTCTGTAGATACTAAGCTAGAGTTATCTTTAAATAATCAACTTAAACTATTATCTGTATCAAAAACTTTGTACTACTATACACCAATCCCAAGATTTAGTAGCTCTAATGATATTAAGCTATTGAACACAATAGATTTGATACATACTAAACATCCATATTATGGTACGAGAAGATTAGTAAAATTACTAAGTAAATTAGGTTTTTCAGTTGGAAGGAAGCTAATTAAAAGTGCAATGGAATTTATGGGTATTAAGGCATTGTATCCGAAAAGAAAGACAACTACTATTAATAAGCAACATAAGAAATATCCATACTTACTTAACGCGTTTAAGAATGAATCAAATCAAGTTGTGATCGATAAAGCTAATAAAGTTTGGAGTGCTGATATTACCTATATTCGACTAGAGCATGGATATGCATATTTAGCAGCCATAATAGATTGGTATAGCAAAAAAATATTAGCTTGGAAGATTTCAAATACTATGGATACACATTTAACAACTAGTGTATTAAATGAAGCTTTATTTAAATATGTTAAACCTGATATTTTTAATTCAGATCAGGGGGTGCAATATACAGCTAAAGAACATATTAAAATATTGTCTGATAGGAAAGTAAATATCTCTATGGATGCTAAAGGAAGATCTATAGACAATATTGCGATTGAGAGATTTTGGAGAACATTAAAATATGAAAATGTTTATCCATCATCTTATAAAAACATGAGTGAAGCTAATCTGGGTATTAGAGAGTACATTGACACATACAACAGTGAAAGACTACATTCGAGTATTGGATATATAACACCTGATGAAGCATATACTGGTATTTTGAATGCTGCATAAAAATAAGGAATAAAAATATATTAGAAAGTGGTATTGACTAACGACCCTTTACAGACTTTTGTGTAAATTTTTCATAGGCTACCAATCCTATCTTCAAATTTAATCATAAAATGTGCA
>NZ_JBGCTX010000125.1:0-2570 GCF_041102755.1 Francisella sp. 19X1-34 | reverse complement strand
CACATTTTATGATTAAATTTGAAGATAGGATTGGTAGCCTATGAAAAATTTACACAAAAGTCTGTAAAGGGTCACCATAAATGTAAGTAGCCAAAAATATAAGTAATGTCTGTCTTTGAAAACCTATATGTTTAACTACTGTACCAATAGCATTTTCTAAAGCTTGAGATTTATCAAGAATATGAAACAATCCTCCAGCTATGAAAACTATAAATAAATATTCTGAAGCTTTCTCTAAACCTTTTGGAATAGCTTCAAAGACTCCAAATAAACTTACCCCATGACTAGGTAGATAATGAAAAAATGCAGCACTAGTGGCTTCTTTCCCATTATTTATATTTTTTGCAAACTCTCCTGCAGGTATAAGATATGTTAAGATTGCTGCCAATACTATGATAAAAAATATTACAACCATTGGGTCATTTAT
The DNA here is from genome assembly GCF_041102755.1 of Francisella sp. 19X1-34. Taxonomy (NCBI): domain Bacteria; kingdom Pseudomonadati; phylum Pseudomonadota; class Gammaproteobacteria; order Thiotrichales; family Francisellaceae; genus Francisella; species Francisella sp. 19X1-34. The sequence goes on along the minus strand of NZ_JBGCTX010000125.1, from coordinate 2,143 downwards.
CTTTTGATACCACCTTATATTATTTGCTTTTTTTTGCATTGTTATCTCCTATTCTGAATAATTAAAGTTTTCCAAGAACTTATGTATTACTCTAGCAGCAATCAAAGCATCATTATAATCAATATCTTCTTCATGATGATGACTTAGTCCATCTTTACAACGCAAAAATAGCATACTAATAGGAGTAAGATTTATCATTGCAAGCCCGTCATGACCTGCCCCACTAAATAGAGAAAAAGGTTGCTCACCTACTTCTTCAATAGCTGTTAAAAGTTGTTCTTGCATTTTTTTATCACAAAAAGGCCCTTTCATCTCATAGTTTTTCTTATGAGATATTTTCACATTATAGTCTTTCATCACATCATCAAAAAATTCAGCTATCTGCTTCATAGCATTCTCTCTAAGATGATCATGAGGTGATCTTATTTCTATAGTCATATCTACACTATCAGGAATTACATTTACTGCATTAGGTGAAACATTAAGCTCTCCAACTACTCCAACTAAATCATCTGTCTTTTTAAATAGCTGATCAGCATATCTAATAATCTCTGCTGCGGCAACTAATGCATCTTGGCGTAAGTGCATAGGAGTTGTTCCAGCATGATTTGCCTTACCTTGAATATGTATCCCATACCTTTGTATTCCAGTTATTGCTGTTACAACTCCAACAGGTAAATTCTTTTGTTCTAAAACTGGACCTTGCTCAATATGTGCCTCAAAGAAACCAAGTACATCATCTTTATTTCTCTTACACTTCTCAAGTTCATCTGGGTTTGCACCAATTTCCTTAAGAGCATCATAAATAGTTATTCCATTCTTATCTACTGCAGATAAAGCTTCTAAGCTAACATCTCCATTTAAAGCCTTACTACCTAATAATGTCTCTGGGAAACGAATTCCCTCTTCATCACCAAATGCTATTAATTCAACACTATAATCAAGCTCTATATTATTATCATGCATCTTTTTTAGAACATACAACGGTAATAAAACTCCTAAAATACCATCATAGCTACCACCTTCAATAACACTATCCTGATGAGAACCTATAATTAATGTTTTTGAAGTTTTCTTACCTTGTTTTCTACCAACAACGTTACCTATTGCATCCAAGTGTACTTCTAAACCTGCTTGTTGCATCCACTCCCTTATAACAGGAATTATCTTTTTATGCTCTTGGCTACAAAATAATCTTGTAACTCCTTTTTGTGATGAGCTAAAACTTGCAGCTATATCGAAATACGTTTTTAATTCTTGCGCAGAATAATCTATTTTCATAATTTTAATCCTTATTTTTCTAATTTATAGAGCTAAGCTAACCAGCTTTAGAAGGATTATTAACTGTAGGAATTGCTTTGATAAATTTGTTGTAGCTACTATCTGTATAATGAGAATATAGCTTTCTAATTTCAGATATAATATTTGAAGAATAATCTACTCTTAAATCACATGGTGGGTGCTCGTCACTAACAACTCTTATTGCTATAGATAAAGCCCCTTGTTTATCACCTCCAGCCAATAAACCAGCCTCTAACGACGCGATTATTTGCTCTACTAAGTTCTGACTTTCTGTTTTTGTATACGTTTCTATCATTCTATTTAAAACTTCTCTGCTAACTAGCCTATTACCAGCAACAGCTAAATTCTTTTGCAAAATATGACCACAGAAATGATCATTGCCATCTCCAGTCCAACCTGCAGTATTTCCAAGTTTATCCATAAATATAAATTGTCTAAAATTAGCATTTTCATCTTGAGATATAACTTTATCCAGGCATTCACTAACTGAATTCTTATTTAATAGATCTAACGCCCAATATGGATAAAGGTAATTTGTATAAAATCCTTGTGTAGCCGCCGCTATTTTATTAGCTTCAACATATGGAACAAACCCTCCTACAGCAACAGAAGCTGTAACAGTCCCTACACCATATTGATTGCCTTTTTTTGCAATAATAGAATAAGTCAAAAGAACATTTTTTTATAAATTATAATATATATGCTCGACTTAAATGTCTAGAAACCGCATATAGCAAAAAATGAGAGTATTAATAAAATCTTAGATGGGTCTTTACAGATAATTGTGTAAATTTTAATTAGGTTATATATTTTAAATATAACAATAAGGGATTTACAGAAT
>NZ_JBGCTX010000124.1:0-2688 GCF_041102755.1 Francisella sp. 19X1-34 | reverse complement strand
TAAAAAAATCATATATTACTTTTCAGTATATTTTAAACAATTTTAAAATTAATATCAGATTTCAACAGTCCCATTATCGGCGAATAAAGATTTTCACATTGTACGAATGTCTTGCGTACAGCTAATAACTTCAAACCACCCCGCTCTTGAAACACAGAAGGCTTTGTTGGACGTTTTTAAGCTTCGATATGGTTTTTCATGCATATTTTTAAAACGGCTCTTAAATCGCCTTAAAAGGCCCATTCCTAATTGGATGATTATAACTTTAGAACTATTTAGGTGATAAAAATTAATTTAGCAATTATTAAACATCTTTAATAGGTCTAATAACATTCAAATCTTCTTTAAGTGTAAAAAGTTCATGCCAATATAAATCTTCAGTATTAAACATATCGACACTTACCACCCCTAAATAGTAAGGAACATTAGGGAATGAAAAAGGTCCACCACTTTCAAATAACTCTTTAAATGATTTTCTTAAAATTTCATAGACTTGATCTGGTTTTCGATCACTACCTTCTTTCCAATATTTCTGACTGTCATATATTTTTTCTGCAGAATGGCGTCCAAAAATCTCTTTTCCATGATGCATTAAGAAATCTGACATATCGCAACCATCAGCACCATGAATAGTTATTGGATCAAATACTATATATTTAGGTGATGTTTGTCTTAACTTATCTTTTTTAGGCTCACTTTCAGTACCGAGACAAAAATAAGAGTGTGTAAAATCATTAGTAGACCAAGGTGAATGACTTCTTAATACAGACCCTAATTTTTGTAAAGAAGAACCTGAGGCTACATAATCGACAAAAATAACATGTGGTTTATTAACAATGTGTTTATTGAATTTTTTGCTGAAATATTTCATAATAGATGATTCCAAATCAATAACACTATCATCTTTAAGTGAACCTCTTAGAGTCATTGATTGTATTGGATTAGTACATCTTTTCATCATTGATTCAAAGACCCATTTATATATTTTAGGTCCCTGACCAAGGAAAACAATAAGACAATCTTTTTTTGTTTCATCTTTTACTTTTCTGGAAAAGTGTTCTAGTTGAGAACATGTATAAATTACGCTGTTAACAACACATCGAGGAATACTATAAAAAACATACTTTTTATAATCATCATAACTATGATGCGCCTCTGGTATAAAACATTTATCTTTTAGATTGTTATTTTCTATCATTAAGCTACGTAGTAAATTTTCATTTTTTTCTACTATTAGCATTGTATTTGACCCTATGTAAAAATAATTTAAAACATCATTATAGTGTATTTTAATTAAATTAGTCTATTTTTAATTGATTTATCATTTCAAGGAAATGGGGACGAATATACAAACTAGAAATTTTAATTTATTACATGCCTATTTAACACCCATTCGCTTTGGGTTTTATCCAATGCGTAATGAACCTTTAGATACTCGTTGTAATTTGGAAAATTAGCAATAGGGAAGAGTGCTCTTAGACAGATCTAAAGGATACTTTTTGAAGGATTGATAAAGGCTCAATTCGCATTTAAAAGCAATTTCGTATATTTTTATGCGGAAATCAACACTGCTTTAGTTTCCGTTTTAGCTTCCGCATAGGCGGTAAGTGGGGCAGTAAAGTCGGCTGATTTCTAAAACTTTTTAAATGATTTTTTTAGTTGTTGTAAATGTGAAATGCTAATTTGTTTTTGTTCTTTTATTGCTGGATTGTGTTTTAATGGTTGGATAATTTCTTGCTCTTGTTCTAGTGTAAAATGTTCTGCATTTGGTTTGTATTTTGCTGTAAAAATTACACCTACTGGAGTTCTTCCAAGCTTCTTAACTTCGTAATTGATTTTGATATCTGTATGTTTATTTATTTGAGTTTTTGCAACTTCTAAAACATCTTTTTTAAAGTTTGAAAATCTCGGATACTTATCATAAAGCCCTAGTTTGTTTTTGATTTCTTCTATAGAAAATTCTTTCTTTAAACTTCTGTTAGGTGCCATTTTTAAGACATATAAAAGCATTTCATATATGCGAACTGAATTAGGCGAAGTTATGCCAACAGTTTGCTTCAATTTATATTCTAAAAAGTCCCTATCGCACTTAATAAGCTGATTAATTTCATCACTAAATTTAAATCCTATAGTACCATTTCGATTATCTTCTTTTGATACTATCAGGCGACAAGTGACCCAGATTTTACCGTATTCTTCATCTTGCTTTATATATGTCACTTTTCTATCAAAAAGAGAACTTAAAGCATTATTAAATTCTTTATACATAGCTGTTCTATGCTCTAAACCATAGAATTTTGTTAGTTCGTTCAAAGAAATAAAAACGGTTCTGTTTTCTGAGTGAAAAGGATTGGTTTTAGCTATTGCATAGTTAAATAATCTCATTTCATCTAATGATAATCTGTAGATAGCATCTACAAAGGTATCTTTTTTAGTTACTATTATTTCTTTGTACATTTTGCTTGCAAGATATAAGTCAATACAAACAGATTAAATGCTTTATCAATATTGATCAAGCATAAACCATTGAATTACAAGCATAATAAAAAAAAATCCCCCGTATGCATTGTTACATAAGGCTTACAGAGGTTCAAAAAAAAAGCTCTATAATGGCTTTGTTTCTTAACCCCTTAAGGTCTTCTAGTTGGTGTATTTTAGGCAGTTCTATGACTAATGGGCATACCTAAA
>NZ_JBGCTX010000123.1:0-2721 GCF_041102755.1 Francisella sp. 19X1-34 | reverse complement strand
ACTGTCTTTCAACTTTTAAATAACAACGGTTTAGCTATTTTCAATCTAATTTATATTTTTTGTGCACAGAACCTACTTAACAATAGCTTTTTTTGAGTAATTAGATGAAAGATTTAAATACTACGCTCCTTTTGGAAAAGATTCAGGATGGAGTTATAGTATATGATTCTAATTCAATGGTGATCTTTGTTAATTCTAGTGCTTTAGATGTACTTAAAATGCAAGAGCAAGAGATCCTTAATAAAAGCTTTGATGATATTAATTGGACATTACTTAATGCTTCAGGTGATAAGCTTAAGAAAGAGCATTATCCTGCTTATACAGTTGCTTTAAAAGCTAATAATATAATCAATCGCATAATAGGTTTGACAAATGAAAATATAGAAGAACCTATCTGGATGTTAACTAATGCATATAGAGATAATGGTAACGTTGTAGTAACTTTTAGTGATGTAACACATAGATATACTCATGCATTTCATGATATTGTTGAGCATGCAATCGATGGTGTAATAATTACAAAGGCTGATAATATTGATAAACCTAACGGTCCTGAAATTATATATGTTAACGATCATCTAATGGAGTTAACTGGATATATTAAAGAAGAGCTAGTTGGTAATACCCCAAGAATCTTTCAAGGACATGATACCAGTAAGGAATCAATGTCAAAGGTCAGAAAGTCCTTAGAAGAAAAATCTCCAGTTAGAGAAGTAATGTTGAATTATAAAAAATCAGGTGAGGTATATTGGGTAGATATGTCCGTTTTCCCACTAAGTTTAGCTCCTGATGATACAATAACCCATTTCTGCTCGATACAAAAAGATATTACAGAGATTAAAAAGTCAGAGATAGAAAGCGTTAAGGATGCTCAAAAAGATCCTTTAACTGGACTCTTAAATAGAAGAGGGTTCAGAAAGAAATATGCAAACTTTGATAAGACTCAGTCTTTTTCTATCATTATGATAGATGTGGATCATTTTAAGAAAATAAATGATAAGTTCTCACATCTACATGGAGATAAGGTGCTTATATCTTTGGCAAGTATAATTAGCAAGTACTCTCGGAGTGATGATTTAGCTGTGAGATTTGGTGGAGAAGAGTTTATAATTTTCTTGCCTGATACAAGTAAGTACGATGCAAAAAATGTTGCTGAGAGGATACGTCTTAAAGTACAAGAACAGAAATTAACCATAGATGATCAAAGTATCGATTATACTATAAGTTGTGGTATAGCAGCTAATGACAATTTATCGACGAACCAAACTATAAAAGCTGCTGACAAGGCGTTATATCAAGCTAAATCTCAAGGTAGAAATAGATCTGTTGTCTTTTCCTAAAGGTAAATAGTAAAATTTTATAGCGATTTTCTTGATAGAATAATTTTACTATAGTTATTATACACGGGCATGATATATGAAGCGAATTATCTATTTATGGCTTGCTTTTATCCTTAGTTTAACTACTGTTTATGCAAGTACACACCAGTGGTTAAAGTTACCTCCAACACCAACATTACCAAAGGCTGAGAAGTCTGGGTATGCAAATGTAAATGGTATACGTTTATGGTACGCGGAGTTTGGCAAAGGTAAGCCTGTAATAATGCTACATGGAGGCGTTGGTAATTCAAATTACTGGGGAAATCAAGTAAGAGCATTAGAAAAGCATTATAAAGTTATTGTAATTGATAGCCGTGGTCAAGGGCGTAGTACTAATGATGGTAGCCTGATCACTTATCAGTTAATGGCTTCTGATGTTGTTGCTTTTATGAATTCTATAAATCTTAAAAAAGCTGCTATAGTCGGATGGAGTGATGGTGCAAATACAGGTCTTGAACTTGCTATTAACTATCCAAGTAGAGTTTCTAGACTTTTTGCTTTCGCGGCTAATTCAAATCCTAAAGCAATTAAAGATTATGCCAAGAGTCCTGTCTTTAGTAAATATGTTGCAAGAAGTCAGGTAGAATATAAGAAGCTATCTTTAACACCAAATGGATATGATAATCTCTTAAAAGAGATTGCTAATATGTGGGCAACAAAACCAAACCTTACGAAAGAGCAGCTAAACTCAATTAAAGTTCCAGTATGGATCGTAGATGCTCAAGATGAAGAGGCCATAAAGAGAGAGAATACTTTATATATGGCAGATGAGATTCCTAATGCTGGATTGTTAATATTGCCTGATGTGAGCCATTTTGCTTTTTTACAAAATCCTAAGTTATTTAATGACTGCTTATTAGACTTTTTATCAGCTAAAAGAGAATCAATAAGTTAGAGCTACTGTATAGTCTAATTCATTTAATTATCTTCATTTAAGTATTCTAGAACATGATTAATAGCGATTTTTGCTTTAGAAGCTAGTGCTTCTTGTGTGTTAAATCCAATGTGAGGTGTAGCAATTATATCTTCTCTATTTAAAAGTGTATTATCTGGTTTTAATGGCGGTTCAATATCAAAAACATCAATTGCAGCGCCTTTTAGCTTTTTATTATCTAGGGCGTCAATTAAATCTTGTTGATTAACTATTGGGCCTCTTGCACAGTTAATCAAGTAAGCAGATGGCTTCATTAAGTTAAAATAATGTTTGTCTATTATAACCTCAGTTCGATAATTACTTCATGTCTAAATATTTATAATTATTGATTTTGATCTATCCCGTCAATTTGGGACACTTTTGATGTCAGAAAAAGGAGAGAGAAATGGCTTACAAAAGATACCCAGA
>NZ_JBGCTX010000122.1:0-2780 GCF_041102755.1 Francisella sp. 19X1-34 | reverse complement strand
TGTCTATAGCCCTAACTGTATCTAATGAAAAGTTAAACCTTTATCTTTAGGTCATTTCTAATAGTTGCAACAGAACCGTAAATATTCCTAATATTTTTTTAACCATGATAGACTCCCTAAATTTATTAAATTCGCTATTTTACTTTTTGTTATAGAGAGTATAATTGCTGCTTTAGAAAATTGTTTTAACTTATTTTTCCTTATAACATCTATACTAAACTCTATAAAATGAATTTTACCCCTTATGTTAAAGAATTTCTTTAAATTTGTTCTCAATATTTCTAATAATTTAAATAAAATTTATTGTTCTCGAGTACTTTAATTAATTAATCATATTGATAAATATGCCATAGCTCTCTTTTATTTTTTATAAAGCAATGCTTAAATTTACTGTATTAGTATAAAATCTTTGATTGTCCTATAAATAATAAAGATAACAAAAAGGCAAGCATACATGAAAAAAGCTATTATTGTTATAGATCCCGTCGTCTCTAGCGATTATTTAAAAAAATCTATCAATGAACTAGGATATTGTATTATACAAATATTTACTTATCTTTCAGCAAAGAGCCTTATTAAAGACGAAAAAGCTAATCAAAATATTACTATTTTTAGTAAAAAGAATATTGATAATGATATTAAAAAAATTAAATTATTATCATCAAAATATAATATTATAACTGGAATTTATGGAGATGAAATTAGTGTAGAATATGCTGATAAAATATTTAATATATTGTTTCCTGAAACTGCTAACCATATTAACAATTCATCTGTAAGGTTTAATAAATTTGATATGCAGAATTCTCTTTCTAGTCGAGGTATAAATTCAATTAAACAGAAAAGGATAAAAGGCACAAACTTAAGTAATCTTATAGATACTTCGATTAGCTTTTTTAATAAACACAATCGTAATATAGTTATAAAACCATCAATAAATGCAGGTGGATCTATAGGAGTATTTTCTCCAAAAAATAGTGAAGAAATTAAGAAATATTTTGAAAATAACGAACATTTTTTAATTAAAACTAACTCTCCTGAATACGTGTTACAGGAAAGAGTATATGGAAATGAATTTTTAATTGATATTTCTTCTTATGATGGTCAACATGTTATTACAGGCATCGCTCAATATAAAAAAACTCTTATAAATGGTATTTTTGAATATAATTATATAGAGAATATTAATATTAATTCAACCATCACTGAAAAAATAAAGAACTATTCTATATCTATAATTAATGCCTTAGGAGTTAAAACGGGATTATCTCATCTTGAAATTATGATTAATGATGAAAACATCTATTTAATTGAGCTAAATCCAAGAATCTCTGGATTAGGAGGTGCGTTCAATAAAATTCAAAGATCTTTATACAAAATAGATCAAGTTATAGCATTTATAAATTTATTAGAAAATAAAAAAAATACTTTAAAAGAAATAGACAACAATACATATGCAACTATTTTTATATTGAACAATAAAATTGGGAAATATAAAAGTATAAATAAAAAAGAATTATTACAGGATTTGAAGGCAGATAATGAGTTATGTATTTTTAATAAGAAGAATCAATATGGAAACTGCACTAAAGAACTTTCTGAAATAATAGGTATTATTATTTTAAAATCCTGCTTTCCCCATATCATTAATAATGACATTAGATTACTAAATAAAAAAGAAGAAACTGGAGAATTCTTAAGATGTTAATCATTATTGGATATATATATGCTATGATATATGCCATTCTTACTTCATTATCTTATGTTTTTCTAAGTCAAATAGGTGAAACAAATAATATAAATTTCTTTCTTTTTTTTAGTTCATTTATTGGTTTTATCTTTTTCAATGTCAGCAACTATAAGAGATTCTTTATCGCACATAGCACAATTTTTAAATACCATAGACTCTGGTTAATAATGTCTTTATCATTAGCTATCTTATGGTATGTAACATATATGGGAACATTTAAAACTTCGCCTAGTTACATGCTTTCCGCTTTATTTATTTGTGAAGCTCTAACTGCATTATTATATGAAAAAAAGGTATTAACTAGTTTAATGATATTTATATTTCTATTAATAACTGCTGAGATTTTTAAAGAATTAAATTTTATAGGATTACTACTGCCGTTAATAGCAGGATTTATGTGTTTTATATATAGTAAAAGCTCAGAAGTTTTATCTAAAAAAAGTAAATTAAATAGTTTAGATATTTTATCAATTAGATTTTATTTATTATTACTTTTAACTTTTTTTCTCCAAATAAAAGACCCTATATTTCTAATTAATATACATTCTGAAGACCTCTTAGATCTAATAATACTATCAGCTATTAATCTAATATTGCCTATATATTTCGCTCAGTTTTCTATTATAAAAATCAGTGCTGAGAAATTTGCTTATATAGCTACCCTTGTTCCTTTATTAACAGTCATTATGGAAAGTTTTATCAATCACAAAATTCATCTCTCATTATTGATAATAACATTTTTGATTTTTATTTCCCTAAATGGAATATATAAAATAACTTATAATAGATTCATTTTAATTTTTATAAAAAACATTTCAAAAAATATTAAAGCTTTTTTCAGTAAATTGAATAATCCTTATAAATAAAGGGCTATAGGCTGTTTAGGCTCTGTTGCAACTATTGACAATAAGGTTTTTGAAATCTAGTATTTGCGCTAAATATTTTAGTTTAAAAATGTATGAATAGTTTTAAATATAAGCATTTTAATGGGGTAGTAATTTTATGGGCAATCCGTTGGTATCTAAAATAT
>NZ_JBGCTX010000121.1:0-2923 GCF_041102755.1 Francisella sp. 19X1-34 | reverse complement strand
TTACATGACTCCTAGTCACTTTGAATATATAATGAAGAATGAAGTTAACAACTGTCCCAAATTAGCAGGATAGATCAGATTTAACAATGCTGTAAATATAGCAATATCAATGGGCAAGCTATTTAGTTACGAAGCTAGAATTTATACAAAAAATGATCAATATAATTATATAAAAGTTGTTGCTGAGTTTTATTTAGGAAGTAGTGATCATCGTCCAAATCGTTTGACAGGTATTTGTTTGGATATTACGCCAATTAAGCAGGCTGAGTTTAAGTTGGATAAAATGGCAAGGTATGACGTCATGACAGGTATTGCTAATAGAGAATTCTTTTTAACTCAATTAAACAAAGCAATTACTCGAGCTAAGCGTAGCAAAAATCAGCTGGCACTATTTTTTCTTGATTTGGATAATTTTAAGCAAATTAATGATACTTATGGCCACGCTTATGGTGATATTTTACTGCAAGAGATCGTCTTGCGTTTAAAGGAGGTCTTAAGGCAAGAGGATTTCATAGGGCGTATTGGTGGTGATGAGTTTGCAATTGTGATCGAAGATGTATCTTCTTTAGAGGAAGTTCGTAGTATAGCAAGTAGAGCTCTTGAAGTAATTAATTATCCTTTTGATATCAAAAATAATGAAATACACCAATCATTTAGTTTAGGTATATCGATTTATCCAGATACTGCCCTTAATGTTGATGATTTATTACAGTTTGCAGATACTGCGATGTATAGAGCTAAAGAAAAAGGTAAAAATAACTTTGTGTTTTTTCAAGATGATTTAGATAAAAAAATGCAACGTAATAATAAGATAGAGTATGCATTACGTAGACCTGTTGGGGAGAATAATTTCAGTTTGTTATATCAACCACAATATGATAATCAGCAAAATATCACAGGTATAGAAGCCCTAATTAGATGGCAGCATCCAGAGATACACGACCTTACACCTGATGAGTTTATACCGATTGCTGAGAAAACTCGTCGTATTGTTGATATTGGTTACTGGGTATTAGACAAATCAATTCAAGATTTTCTTAGTCTGCCCTATGATTTGCGTGAAAGTATTACATTATCAATTAATTTTTCTGGTATACAGCTAGTTGATCCATGTATCCTCACAAAAACTAAACAAATACTTGATAAACATAGTATTCAGGCAGATAAGCTTATCTTTGAGGTTACAGAAACTCATTTGATGAATCAAATTGATAAAGCTGCCATTAATATAAATAAGCTTAATGAGTTAGGAATAGTCTTTTCATTAGATGATTTTGGTACTGGGTACTCATCTCTTAACTACCTGGCAAAACTACCTATTGATTATTTGAAAATTGATAAAGAGTTTGTCGCTCAGATCGATGATGAATCTAATCAAACAATTATTAAAACAATGATATCTTTAGGTAAATCTCTTGGTATGAGTGTAGTTGCAGAGGGGGTTGAAAAGTTATCACAATTACAATACTTGGCATCTATAGATTGTGATAAGTATCAAGGGTATTATTTTAGTAAGCCAATGACGATTGCTCATATCTTGGATCACTGGAAGCAAAAAAAGACTTGAGAGTAAGTATCAAAGGAGCTTAAGTGCCAAAATATATATTTATAAAAAATTAAACCTATACAAACATTGAGCTAAAGATAGTTCGAAATAAGCTTATCTATGCTAGCTTCACATCCTTTTATGCTTGACCTTTTCTCATATGAGTAATAAATACCAAAATAATTATAATCACACAAAGTATAGGTCCAAGAATTATAGGAACTTGCTTGTCGATATGTTGACCTAAGAAACCTGAAATAAATAGACAGATCGAAGCACCTATGGAGCCTGACATTATTAAAAAAGAGGAGATCTTTGGACTAGAATAATTGGCATTGTTGATACCATACCCAAGAAGTGTTGGAAACATTGCAGCACAACCAAAACCAAGTACTATACCACCTATGATAAATCCTGTAAGACTATTCGCAATTAAGAATATGATAAAACCAACTAGAGTAATAAATGAGCTAATCATAATATAAACCGCAGGCTTAATTTTTGTAAGTACAAATAGTCCTACTATCAGCCTAGAAATTGCAATAATTCCCCAAAATAGGCCGATAACTAGTCCAACATCTGTAACACTTACATGTTTAGCTTCTTGCAAATATGGTGAGAACCAGTATGAGACAATATACTCTATATATACATAAATCATTATAGCTAGAGCGATAAGAACTACACTTATATTTAGAAGCTTTGGTTTTGCTATATGAGACTCATCAACTAGATCATCACTAATTTTTATAGCTTCCTTCTCCTCAAACTTTGATAAAAATATAATGATTAGTAAAATCAAATATAAACAACCCATGCCAATAAATACAGCACGCCATGAGAACTGCTCAACTATATGACCACCAACAAAAGGCACAAATGCAGAACCTGCACCAAAGAAAAAATTTAAAACATTTAAGCGTGATTCACTTTTACCGCTTTTAGTATATGCTGCATGGATTGTTTGACTAACAGCAGGTACCAAAAATCCGACGCAAGTACCGTTTAAAAGAGCACAAATAGCATAGATATATAAAGGAAATCCAGCAGCGATAGTAAATTGTGCAATCAAACCAATTACTAAGGCAATTAGTAGGGTATTTCTACACCCTAGCGAGCTCATAGTTTTTGAGCTTAAGGCATTACCTATTAAAAGCCCTAATATATTTAAAACATCGATATAAACAATATGAGAAACATTAACACCATAATGACTAGATATTTGAGGTGACACTAGTCCAAGAATTGCACCAAAACCTCCTGTAATAAATGCTGCAAAGAAGCAGATACTTACAGCTTTTAGGGGTCTTTACAGATAATTGTGTAAATTTTAATTAGGTTATATATTTTAAATATAACAATAAGGGATTTACAGAA
>NZ_JBGCTX010000120.1:0-2936 GCF_041102755.1 Francisella sp. 19X1-34 | reverse complement strand
AGAAGAGTATTTTCTAGGTTTGATAAAACTATTTCAGCATATCTAGGAATGATTAAATTAGCTTGTACTTTTATTTGACTTCGATGAAAATTTATTTTTGTGCACAGAACCTAGTATTTTCTACTTTTGACGTGCTTAAGACAACTTATCCCAAAAAATTAGATAGATGTATAAATTTAGAAGAATGCTAGCTTTAAAACCTATTACAAATAATTAACACAGAACAAACAATCGGGAGAATCGCACATATAAGCATAAAGTTCCAAATATACTCAAATGGCATATAACCCATTATAGTGACACCTACAACAGAAGATAATACATTTATAAAATTCATTGCTGAAGAAGCATTAGACTTACAATCAATTGCATTTGAAGCAATATGTGATCCTGTAGGGAATATAAAATTACATACAAAATACATCAAAGTAACTATTAAAAAGAATATAATAGGTGTAATATTATCTGTAATTTTTAGTACTGCTAAAATTACAATCAAAATAATAAGACAAACTAAAGCAATAAGTAATATTCTCTCACTCCTATATATATTTATTATCTTAGCAACTACTATAGCTCCTAACAAAATCCCCACAATTGTCATAGAAGTCCACAAACTATATTCAGCACTGTTGAAGTTAAATATCCGATGAGCTATAAAAGGTCCTGCCGCAGAATAACAATAAGTAAAAACAGACATAACACCCAAGGCTAATGAAAAAGTTATTAATTTAAAACTACTAAAGGCCTTAAGATAACCATCAATAATAGAAACTACTTTCAAATTAAAGTTTGAATCTCTTTTATTCTCATATAAAAAGCTTGTTCCAAACATTATTAGAGCATGTAACAATAAAACATAAAAACAGTTACTCCAATAGCTATAAGTTGTTATTAAACCTCCAATTAGAGTTGCTAATGTTATAGATATAGCAAAAGATACTGTTGCAAAAGATAAAGCCAACCTAGCTTTTTGGGGGGCAACTGAATTATTTAAGATTATAAATGTGCAAACAAGACCTGCAGATGCTCCAATAGCTGTTATAAGCCGACCTAAGAGTAGTATAAACATAGATGAATACGTTGCGCCTAACAAGCAAATAACAAGACCTACAATATTTATAATCATCCCTATTCTAAGTGTTTTTGCATCTCCATATTTCTTTGCTATTGGACCATAGATTATTTGGCCGACAACGTATCCGATAAGAAAAATACTCACTAGCCATTCAACAGTACCATTTGATAAACTAAATTGACTAGATATTTCAGGTAAAGCCGGATTTATAATAACTGCTGAGGCACTGGCTATACTTATATAGCTTAATAAAATTACGATTTTATAATTTTTCATATCTCTTTTTAATTTACTTTTAATAGATATATGGTAAATTAAAAATATCTTTTTACAATATAGCATATATTTAACTTAAGTTTAATTTTTCTAAACAATGAGAATTTACAAAAAAATCCAAGTATCTTTATTTGAAGTTTTCTATGAGCTTGTTTTACATAATAGTTTCACAAAGACTGCAGAATTACTCGGAGTTACAAAAGCTGCGATAAGTCACTCTATAAAACAACTTGAGAAAGAGTTAAAAGTTGATCTAATAAATCGTACAACTAGATCATTATCTCTTACACATGAAGGGAAAATTTTGTTTGATTATTGTATTGGCCTTCAACAAGAGATAATAAAAGTAAGAGGCTTAGCAGAATCTTTTCATAGTGAACCATCTGGAATATTAAAGATAACTACAGTTCCTTTCTTTGCCCGAGAATTTCTTCTAAAACTCATAAAAGAATACTCAAGAAACTTTCCTAAAGTCCAGATAGATATAAATATAATAGAAAAATTACCTGACTTTAAGACACAGGAAACTGATATCGCTCTTGGAGTAAACTGGCCTCCACTAGAAGATGTTATAGCTCGCAAGATTGCAAAAACAAGATATGTACTATGTTCAAGTCCCGAGTATATTAGAAAAAACGGTACTCCTAAGAGTCTGGAAGATCTATCAAATTATAACTATATAACCCATAATTCCAGAAGAATACATTTTGCAAATACTAAAAATGATATTGATGCAAAAGTATGTATCCCAGATCTCTCTACAAATAGTATAGAGTTTATCAAAGAATGTGTTATAGACGGTATAGGTATCTCACAATTTCACGAATATATTGTAAGAAGAGAAATCAAAGAAGGAAAATTAGTAGAAATACTTGCTAATGAGCTCCCTGGTGAAGAAGATTTATTTATATATTATCCCAAAAATAAGTTTGTCCAACCTAAAATAAGAGAGTTTGTTAATTTAGTAATAAATAGTAAAATTATAGCTACTGAAATTTAATTTTACTATCAAAAATCTGACTTCTATGTCCTTAAATTCAAATTTTCCAAACCTGAAATTAAATATGTTAAATCATATTAAACTCTTTAATTATTATATCTATATTAGATGCTTTTTTTATTAACTCATGAATGTCATAAGATGACTTGTCAGGCTTTGTTTTAACTACAAAACATATTGATCGCCCTCTTCGATATAGTTTATTGATAATGCTTTTATCACAATTATCTTCCAAAAGAGCTATCTCATGACCAACTTTTATTTGTAAATTATCCCAAGATTCTATTATATGACTTCTAACAGTCATATCTGTGACTCTATTAGCTACATAAATCATATTAACTTCTCTAATTGAATCTTCTTTGCGATCTGATTTATAGTAAGATTTAATCAAAGATAATAGATATCTAATTTGTTGATTTTCAACTAAGGTACTCTTGTACATGATTAATCTCCTCACTTTATATTTCTCTTTAATCTAAATGAACTGTTATCTACCTATATATAACCTCAGTTCGATAATTATTTCATATTTAAATACTTGTAGTTATTGATTTTAACTGGACTAATAATGAACTGAGC
>NZ_JBGCTX010000119.1:0-3026 GCF_041102755.1 Francisella sp. 19X1-34 | reverse complement strand
TAATTTAGTATGTTTTGAGATTGCTGAATATAATCCTTTAATTGACAAAACTAAAGCATCTTTAAACTATATGACAAGATTACTAAAATTAGTCGAAACTAGCGTAAAAAATCTTAATTTTTCTAGGGATAGTATTTGTGAAAAAAATTTATAACAATGTTTTTGATTTGATTGGAAATACCCCTATTTTAAAGCTCTTAAAATATCATACTTATCAAAAATATAATTTATATGCAAAATGTGAAATGTTGAACCCAACATTGAGTATTAAAGACAGAATTGTTCTTTCAATGTTAAGGGACTATGAAAAATCAGGCATATTAAAGCCAGGTATGAAAATTTATGAAGCATCATCTGGGAATACAGGAACTTCCCTTGCAATGATAGGTAGTGTATTGGGTTATGAAGTTATTATAACAGTTCCGTACAAAACAAGCCAAGAGAAGATTACTACAATCAAAGCATATGGTGCTACGGTTATTGTTTGTCCAAATGGTGTTTCTACTAAATCATCGGAGCATTATAATAATAAAGCTAAAATTCTTTGTGATAGAGATGAGAAAGGTTTATATTTCAATCAATATGAAAGTATGATGAATGTTAATACTCACTTTGAATCTACTGCAGCTGAAATATGGGATCAGATGTCTGGACAAATAGATATTTTAATTGCAGCAGCTAGTAGTGGAGGCACTATTACAGGCATTTCAAAATTTTTAAAAGAAAAAAATAAAAATATCAAAGTGATTTTAGCAGATCCTGTAGGGTCAGTATTCTTTAATCATTTTAATAATCAAAAACATATTTCTTCTTCTTATCAAGTTGAGGGAGCAGGCAAAGATAAGGTGTGCTCAATACACGATTTTAATTTTATTGATGAAGTTATCCAATTTACGGATGAAGAAGCTTTTTTAGCTGCCAAGAGTCTTGCAGTTAAAGAGGGACTCTTATCTGGAGGGAGCTCTGGAGGAGTGCTATGTGTAGCAGATAAAATAATGAAAAAACTTAGCAAAGATAAATTCAAACCAATTAATATCGTAGTTGTTTTACCAGATAGTGGATTTAAGTATTTATCAAAAGTCTTTATTTAAGTTTAAATACTTAATCTAATTCATAGACTGTGATTATGATTTTTGCAATACAGCTCCAGCTCTATAGCTGTCAGAGATAGAAATAAAAAGTTTTTAAAAGGTAATTATGATAGAAATAACAACATTAGAATACCAAAAGATAATATACTCCTGGAACCAGACAGATAGAGAATATCCTAAGGATAAGACGATATATCAGTTATTTGAGGAGCAGGTTGAACAAAATCCAGACAATGTAGCATTGGTATTTGAGGATCAAGAGCTTACATATAAGGAACTTAACCAAAGATCAAATCAACTAGCTAGATATATAAGAAGACAATATAAAGAAATAGCTAATCAAGAGCTTGCTCCAGATACATTAATTCCATTATGTTTAGAAAGAAGTTTGGATATGGTTATAGGAATCTTAGCTGTAATGAAGGCTGGTGGGGCATATGTACCTATGGATCCTGATTATCCGCAAGAGAGATTTAGACATATAATTAAAGATACACAAGCTAAGTTAGTTATAACGCAGAGTCATTTAGAGAATAAGCTTCATTATATAGATAAAGATATTGGTTCGATATCAATTGATTCATATCAGGAGCAAGGTTATGTATATGATCAAGAAGCTAAAGAAAACCTTGAATCTCAAAGTAGTTCAACAGATTTAGCATATGTTATATATACATCAGGTACTACTGGTCTGCCTAAAGGGGTGATGATTCAGCATAATTCTATAGCGAATTATAATCAATGGATGGACAATCATTATTATTTTAATGATTCTTCTATTATTGATTGCTCAGCAAGTATATCATTTGATGCTACGGTTAATGTTTTAATTACTCCTCTATGTTTGAGTCAAACTGTAGTTATATGTAGAAAAAATATAAAAGAAGATATTAAATTATACTTAAACTATATTTATGAAAATAAAATAGAACTTATTAAAATTACACCAAGCTATCTATCAATACTTTTAAGTTATATAAAAGAAAAGAAATATGAGTTTAAATATTTGAAATCTATAATAATTGGTGGAGAAAAGGTTAATAAAAAAGAACTAGAAGGTTTTATAAATTTTTATCCAAATATTAATATAATTCATCATTATGGCCCTACAGAGACAACTGTGGGTACAACCAGTTTTATTAATTTTGGAAAAATATATTCTCAGTCAATTCCTATCGGTAAGGTAGCTATTAATAATAAGGCATATATATTAGATCAGTACCAACAGCCGTTACCAGTTGGAGTAGTTGGGGAGTTATATATAGGTGGAGCTGGCTTAGCTAGGGGTTATTTGAATCGTCCTGAGTTGACAGCAGAGAGGTTTATAGAGAATCCATTTGCTACAGAGAGTGATATAGCTAATGGGTATACAAGATTGTATAAGACAGGGGATTTAGTTAGATGGTTGGCAGATGGTAATATTGAATATATAGGTCGTAATGATGATCAGGTTAAGATACGCGGGTTTAGGATTGAATTAGGAGAGATTGAGAATCAATTATCTAGTATAGAAGGAATTAAACAGAGCTGTGTATTAGCTAAGGAAAGAAATAATAATAAGTACTTAGTAGGCTATTATGTATCAGATAAAGAGTCATTAACTCAAGAAGAGATCTTTAATCAATTATCTAAGGTATTACCTGAGTATATGGTGCCTAGTGTACTGGTTGAGATTGACTCAATGCCATTAACAGTTAATGGTAAGTTAGATAGAAAAGCATTACCTGATCCTGAGTTTATTAATGAAGATAGTTATATAGCACCGACTACGGAACTTGAAGAGAAGTTATGTAATATATTTGCAGAAGTACTTGGGTTAGATAGAGTCGGAATTACAGATGATTTCTTTAGGGTTGGCGGAGATTCAATAGTAAGTATCCAATTAAGCTCAAGATTACGTCGTAATGAGATTGATTGTAGTGTACGAGATATATT
>NZ_JBGCTX010000118.1:0-3130 GCF_041102755.1 Francisella sp. 19X1-34 | reverse complement strand
AAATTGATTGATTCTAATTCTTTGACTTAGATTTGACAACATATTTATAACTTTAGGGGGTTAAGAAACAAAGCCGCTCAAGAGTGACATATACTGTAGAGCCTTTTGCTTGACTGCCTGCTTTGATTAGCGCATATATTTCTGCGTGGGACTTACCTGCCATAGAGTGCCAACCTTCAAAAATAATAGCACCATTTTTAACTATGATGCAGCCAACCATGGGGTTCGGGGAGACTGTGAGTCTACCTCTATTAGCCAAAGTCAAAGCCTGTTGCATATAGTATCTATCAATATTTTTCATTCGCCCGTCTAGTATTTAGTTACATTTAGGGCAGGGTGGGAAAACATAGTGTAAAACAAACAAATCAATACTAACATTGATCCCAATCTATTATAAAAGGTTTATGAGTTCTACCAATCTTCTTCCATCCAGACTATACTGTCGGCTTTGGATTCTCACCAAATATGCTTGACCTTTCTAAATACCTCTAGAAAGCGCTCGCGGGCTTCTGTAAACAGTTACCGCCGGTAGGGAATTTCACCCTGCCCTGAAGATTCTAAACTATAGTATATCACTATAGATCTTGAATATACTTACTTTTCATCGTGACTATCATAATTACAAACTCCTATATCTTCTAAATATTTTGTACTGAATAATCCATCTGGATCAACTGTTTTTTGATATTTAGAAAATAGTTGGAAATTCTCTTTTCTAAGTTCCTTTAAGTAAGATAGGTAACTCTTATTAAAAGGAGGAGTTCCTGTAATATTGTTTTCATCAGTAACAGTATCTGGATTATAAAAACCATACATTTTACCATGATGAGGTAACCCTCCTAATTTTCTCCATTGATATTCTACTTTAGCTAGAAAATTTAAAGTATTTTGAGCATAAGTATTATCTTTATTAGAAGCAAACTCAATTTCAATGGAAATGAATCTTTTACTTGTTGAACTTGAATATGTTCCTGAAAGTAAAGCACTACTATTTTCAACAAATCTAAATTCTACAGGAAGTGCTTGTACAAACTCTTTACTTTCTACTGCATTTATTATTACTTCCAATGCATTCCAAGCGGCATCTAATCCATAATCAGCATTATCAGGTAAAGGAATAAAATATGACATAAATCCAACTTTTAAAGCTTTTGGTAACCATAGTAAACTATTATTTTTTTCTGCTGTTTTCATAAAACCATGTATGCTTGTCTGAGCTGTTGAGATAGATGTTTGTCCATTCACCTTCATTTTACAGTTTTGAGTCCATAAAAATACCTTTTCCTCTGTTTTTTCAAGAGATCCACTAAGATATGGTGCTCCCCAACTCTTATCTAATAAATACTTCTGATTATTAGGAACAGGTTTAATATCATTCGGTGTTTTACACTTAGGATTTGTATTTTTTTTCCACTCAAGTATTAATATAGCATAGCCTAACGTAGGATATTTATAAGGACTGAAAAAGAATTCAGCTTGATGAAAGTCCAAATCTGTTAAAATTGGTTTTATAGTTTTTATAAAGCTATTTTTTTCATAATGTCCTGGCCAACAACAACTTGGTTCAATGGATGTTTTATATGGTCTAGGACTAACTTCTAATGTTACTGATGTTATAATTCCTAAGGCACCTAATGATGTATAATAGAAATCCATTATATTATGCCCCTCAAATTGAGGAGAGTTTTTATTATAAGTTTGCTTTTCTCCTTTTGAATTTATAACAGTAAATTCTATAACATTACTAGAGAATATTGAATTATTAACATTAGATCCATGTACATCTACAGCTACTATACCTCCGATACTAAAAAATCCACCAGCTGTTCCTGTTTTTAAATGTAAATTATTCTTAGTAAGAAAAATACTAAGCTGATCTTCTCTAACACCACTATTGACTGTTACAGTATTATCTTCATTAAGAACAATACTATCTTCTCCTGTAGGGCCTAAATCATTATACTGAGAAAGATCTACAATCCAAATCTGTCCATGCTTAGTCTCAGCATCAATAACTAATGGTGTAGCAGAGTGTCTTTGTCCAGATACCCTAATCGTGATTTTCTCACCTGAAGCAATACGATCTTGAGCTTTTTGTAGTATAGTTTTCAAATCATCAAAATTGCATGGTAGATGGTAATAGTTTCCATCAACTTCTGTAGGATTAAAAATTACATTTTTACTCCAGTTATTCCAACTTAAAGTTTGATTCTTAGGGACTTCACTTATTTCTTTTTTCATAATTTTTCTTTTATTTTTATTACATAATCACAAATTTATAATTAATTCTTAATAACTTTAATATCTACACTCTATATTTCCTTATTATGTATACGGGAATATAAATATAGTATAAATTTTGTTTTTAACAGAACAATGAACCTAGTTTAATAATATATATAAAGGGTTGTCCTAGATAACTAAGTTATGTTAGGATATAGTGGTACGGTTTTTTCGGACAGGTATCTAAGAAGGTAAAATAGGTGTCTCAGATAATGAGAAGGAGACACAAATGCATAAGAAAAAGACTCATAGTGCATTATTCAAATATGAGGTTTCAGTCGCAGCTATAAAAGGAGAGCAAACACAAGCTCAAATAAGTAGTAAGTATGAGATTCATTCAACTCAAATTACAAGTTGGAAAAAGCAAGCATTAGAAGCGATAAAACAAATGTTTGCTAGTAAACTTACCCCTGATAAAAAAGACCTTACAGAACAAAAAGAGAAGGCTAAACTATATGAAGAAATTGGTAGGCTTAAAGTAGAGCTTGACTGGTTGAAAAAAAAATCTAATTTTGAGCTGTAAGGATAAGAAGATGTTAATAGAACCAAACAACGCAGACATCTCAATAGCTAGACAATGTCAGCTTTTAGGCTTGCATAGATCGGTTTATTACTATCAGTATAAAGGTCTTAATGAGCATACTGAAATGTTAATGAGATTAATTGATGAACGCTATACAAAGTATCCTCATGAAGGCTCAAGAAAGATTATGCAGAACCTTAATAAAGAACGTAAGCCAACTGCGTTGGCGGCTGTGGTTTAGTTTGTGCGGGTCTTTACAGATAATTGTGTAAATTTTAATTAGGTTATATATTTTAAATATAACAATAAGGGATTTACAGAATG
>NZ_JBGCTX010000117.1:0-3158 GCF_041102755.1 Francisella sp. 19X1-34 | reverse complement strand
TTTAGGTATGCCCATTAGTCATAGAACTGCCTAAAATACACCAACTAGAAGACCTTAAGGGGTTAAGAAACAAAGCCTCATTAATAATACTTAATATAATTTAATAGTATGATTATAAATAGTCATAAGCACCATTTTTAATTTTATAATATGCTCTTAATGATATTTGATATTTTGCAACTATTGATCTAACTGTTATTTCATTCGCTATATCCACTTTAACATTTTTAACTATCTCAGAGTTTACTTTAGTAGGTCTACCAAATTTAACTCCATTATTAACAGCTTTTTTAATCCCTTCTATTTGACGTTCCTTTTTTAACTCATATTCAAACTCTGCGAATGAAGAAAGCATTTGGAACATTAATCTACCCTGAGGAGTGGAAGTATCTATATTTTGATCTAATACTACTAAATTAACTTTTCGAGACTTTAATTTGCTTACTATTTTTCCTAAGTGAAGAGCACTTCTAGCCATTCTATCAAGTCTAGATATTACAAGTTGATCACCATCTCTTACATAATTTAAACACTCCTTTAATTGTGTTCTTGTTTCATCTATACCAGAAGATTTTTCTTGGAATATTCTGTCACAACCATATTTTTCTAATTTATCCAATTGTATATCTAATGATTGACCAGATGAGGATACTCGAGCATAGCCTACTTTTTGTATTTTCATATTATTCACCTAATAGGTCATGGATATTGCAAAGTAAATTTTCTTTATCTGCATAAACTAGAGAACCTAATTTTTTATCTATATATTCTTGTTCTATAGTAGCAATTAATGGTTTTAGTAAAGATGGTTTAGGTAAACCAGATTCTTGCCATTTAACTATATATGAGCTTCCAAAATCTAAAGGTGTTCGGATCTGACTTGTGATAGCCATTAAAATAACATCTGGACGATTATTATTATATTCTTCAGAGCTAATTATAACAGCAGGGCGTTTTTTAGTTTTTTTTAGATTAGTAAATGGAAAGTTTACTAAAACTATGTCTCCAAAGTTATAACTCATTATAAACCTCGTCTTCTTCATTATCCCAAACTTGGTTAAAACTTGCTAAAGACGCATTTGAATATAATTCTCTTAAATTAGCTTCTTCTTTTTTGCTAATAAGGAAGTCTATAAAATCATTTACTTCTTCTAATTTATTCTCAGAAAGGTGAGCCAATTTGTTGTACATTAATTCTAAGCTTACTGTTGCCATAATATGTTCTCTAATATCTAAAGCTAATTAATACGTTAATATTAGAACACTTTTGAAAACATGTAAAGACCTTTAAATATCTACATTCATGATTTAGCTATTTTTCGTTCTCAAAAGTATACTTTTTGATAATGATTACCTGAATTAAATATGTAAATCACAATATATTTACATATACTCGAATATGCTATTCTCTAAATCTTCTGAGAATAGCTGACTTCGTGAGACGCTTACCTTTAATTTACCTAGAAAATATAGTTCAAAGTATTTTATTATCTATTTCAGAAGTAACCTTTAATAAAATATTACACCTATTTTTTTTGAAAAAATTATACATTGAGCCTCCAGAATTCAATGAAAAACTGAATACTTTTGCATTTATTATATCTTTAGATATTTTATTTCCAAACTTTTTATAAACTAAAAGTTTTTTAACCATTGAGCGAGGATCAAAATTATATGGGAAAGGAGTTACATATTTATTATTGATTTCAACTTCATTAATATTACTAATAGAAGCTATCCACATAGCATCTATTTCTGATTGAACTGAAGAAGGTAGTCCAGATCGACCACAAGGAACAAATAAATTATTGAGTTCTAGGCACATTGTTGCACAGTATAAGTTTTGAATCCTAAAAGGCTTTAATTTACCATTATTTTTTTTATAAATTGGAAATAGAGTGTCATTAGATAATCCTTTAAATCCTGTTGCGTAGACAAGGATATCTACATCAAATTTTTTATTACCTATAATTAACTGATTATTTAATATTTTATGGTCATTTACTTTTGAAATTTTATAAGATTTAAAGGATTGTAAAATACTCACATGTCGTTTTTTTATAAATCCTAAATTCCAATTATCAGGGTCTATTGATTTATCAAAAGCATTAACCATCACTTCGTCTGTTAATTTTCTAATAAATATTCTGGTCAATTTATTCCAACCAAATATTAATTTTAACAAAACAGCAAATTTTAGTTTTAAAGAATCAATTTTATCTAATGCTTCATAATACATAGAATAAAGCGGTTTATGATATAAAACAGAGACGTTTTTGATATCATTTTTAAAAAGTCCAATAAGTAAGTCTTGTGAAGACTTTCCTGTTCCAATAACAACAATTTTCTTATCTCCAATATTCTCTTTTATTTTTTTAAGATCATAAAAATCACTAGAATGAAAAATCTGCGTATTTGAGTTTTTATCGCTTACAATCTTTGGAACCTTTTTTTCTCCCGCATTAAATTTATTTCCAACAGTTATAATAAGATATTTACTTTTACAGATAGATTGTATTTCATTATTATCAGCTTTTTCAAAATAAGTAGTAAATTCTTTTGTTAGCTCATCATAAACAACTTTAGTAACCTTACTATTAAAAATAATCCGATCTATCATAGATTCAGAATATTCATCCAAATAATCGATTATATCATTTCTACTAGGTTGCTCTGAATGCAAATCTAAAGGATTATAATTATTATGCTTAAATTTACCATTATTTTTCCAAGGGAATGATAAATATCTATAAAAATAACTTGGTGTATGTGAACCAAGGCCGTCATACTTTGTAGAGTTCCATACACCACCAATTTTATCACTCTGCTCAATAATCAAAAATTTTTTATTAATACTAGATAAAGTCTTTCCAATGGCTAATCCAGAGACGCCTGCACCTATAATTAAATATTCAGAATATTTTTCCATACTTTATAACACTCTCAAATAAGATCTTATTATTTTCTTAGAAAAAAGTATATAGTTCATATAATTATTAGTACAGCATACTATAGCATATAAATATGGATTGGTTATAAACTATCCCTGTTAGTCAATACCACTTTCTAATATATTTTTATTCTGATCTATCCTGCTAATTTGGGACAGTTGTTAACTTCATTCTTCATTATATATTCAAAGTGACTAGGAGTCATGT
>NZ_JBGCTX010000116.1:0-3224 GCF_041102755.1 Francisella sp. 19X1-34 | reverse complement strand
ACTGTCTTTCAACTTTTAAATAACAACGGTTTAGCTATTTTCAATCTAATTTATATTTTTTGTGCACAGAACCTAGAGCAATTATGCTATCAAGATATGGTTTTTCAAATAGATCTAATGAACGATGTTCATAAAACCACTTAGAAATTTTATTGTAGATTTCACAAACATTTTCTTTAGCATATTGCTTATTCATATATTTATAGCTACATAGTTACAAGTTCTTCAGAACTAGTAGGGTGAATAGCTATAGTATCATCAAAATCTTTTTTAGTTGCACCCATATTGATAGCTACCGCAAATCCTTGCAGCATTTCATCAACATTTAGACCTATCATATGACAACCAACTACTTTTTCATTTTCACCAGTTACAACTAATTTCATTACAGTTGGCATTCTATGGCCTGAGATAGCACAGTATAAAGCTGTAAATCTAGACTTATAAACTTTTACATTATCATCGCCATATTTTTCTCTAGCTTCTTTTTCAGATAAACCAACAGTACCAATAGCAGGGTGAGAGAATATAACTGTCGGAACATTTTGAAGATTAGCTTTTAAGTCTGTCTCATTATTAAAAAGCCTACGAGCAAGGTATCTACCTGTCTTAATCGCAACTGGAGTCAATTGAGGTACACCTGAAGCATCACCTATAGAATATACGCCATCAACATTTGTTTGACACCATTCA
The DNA here is from genome assembly GCF_041102755.1 of Francisella sp. 19X1-34. NCBI lineage: Bacteria > Pseudomonadati > Pseudomonadota > Gammaproteobacteria > Thiotrichales > Francisellaceae > Francisella > Francisella sp. 19X1-34. The sequence continues at coordinate 2,531 of NZ_JBGCTX010000116.1, read as the reverse complement.
TCAGCAGGTATTACACCTTTTTTAGTTATTTCTATATCAGTATTTTCTATGCCTAGGTTATGAGTATTAGGAGCACGGCCTGTTGCCCATATTAGAGTATCAACACCTTCTAATACTTTACCAGTATCTGTAGTTATCTTTAAATTTTTACCAACTTTTTCTACTTTAGTAATATTTGTATGGTTCATTACTTTAAGATTTGTCATCTCCATACATTCAACTAACGTATCACTAATATCATTATCAAAATCCATTAAAGGCTTATCTCTACGAACTACTACAGTAGTGTCAGTACCATGAGCATTTAAAACTCCTGCAATCTCAACACCAATATAACCACCACCAACGATAACAGCCTTTTTAGGAGTTTCTTCTAACTCAAAAAACTCATCTGATGTGATACCTAGCTCAGACCCTTCGATATTATTTAGCACGATAGGATAAGCACCTGGAGATATAGAGATATGATCTGCTGTTATCTCAGTACCATCATCTAAAACTATAGTTTTATTATCTTTGAATTTACCCCAATTATTAAAGTGAGTGATATCCCATTTATCTAATAATCTATCATAGAAACCATGAATATTGCCTATATATTTAGCTCTTTTTTCTTTTAAAGTAGCCCAGTTAAAACCTTTAACCTCAACATCAAAACCATAGCCAGCAACATCATGCTTTAATTGTTCTGCAATCATCGCACCGTAAAACATCGCTTTTTTAGGCACACAACCACGATTTACACATGTACCACCAAGCTCACGCTTCTCAATAATTGCAACTTTTTTACCAAACTTAGCAGCTTGGACAGCAGATGCTATACCACCAGAGCCACCACCTAAACTTATTACATCAAAGTGATTATTTTTCATTTTTCTTCCTATTTTCTCTTATTCTTGTTCAAAAAATATTTTTCTATTATCAGTTTTTTGAATAGGTCTGTCATTATTAAAAGTCAAAATATTTCTAAATGTTTGAACTTGTTCTTTTGATATCTTAGCTTTTCTTTTTAATATAATCCATTTAACCCCTTCAGTACACGGAGGAGTTGTCAAAGATCCTGTATATTCATAAAAAGAATGATGGCCATTAGGAAGGGGGCTATCATCTTTATTTACAGTAAAGCTAAAAGTATTAGTTTCACCAACTTTTTTAGGAATATGTGGCCATATTTTTTTTATAAAAGGGTTGGTTTTTGTATCACTATACTGATAAAGCAATGCTAATACAGCTATTTTGCCATCTTTAGAAACATTTACAAAGTGAGCCTCAAAAGGATACTCTTTACCATCTACATAATTTTCACTTGGCGTATGAAAATGCATTTGTTTTAATTCATACTTTTGCTTACCAACAAATATGTAATTACCTGGCTTAAACAAAATTTGTATTGTGTGGCCATTATTTAATATTGATTTAACATGTAGATGATAGTCAATCTTTACTCTATCTGACTCATTACCTTTAACAGCTTTCGTTGTCACTAGGTTTATTGGAGATTGTTGTTGTCCAGTAGAGCACTCTTTATATTTTTTAGACAAATCACCCCAGTGCTCAGGACCTTCAGCTCCAACATATCCCCACTGAGCATTTTCTGTAGTTTTACTATCTGAATATGCAAAACTAAAAATACTAAAAGAAGATGCTAAAACTAGCCCTTTTAAAACGTTTTTATATTTTATTTTCATTTATTTTTCCTAATACAATTTTTACAATAGATTTTAAGCTTTGCAATTTTAACCTTTTAAATTAAAAATATACAGAGGTTTAGTTACTTGGCCGTATTTATCTACTTCACCAAAACCTATAGCTTTTATTTTAAAACTCGCTGGTTTTAATTTAGTATTTTGTATTATCTGATCAAAATCTTTTTCAAAGTTAGCTCTAGCTTTGTCACTGTCTAAATCAGCTGCTAATATACTAAAATGAGGATTAAACTGATTAAATGTATTTGGAGAACCATATTTTTTGAAAGACTCTAACTTAGTAGGGTAGTATTTTACCCAACTAGGAGCAGGGTAGTTTTTATTTCTATATTTAGCTAAATCAGTTACAGCTTTATTTGATAGTCTCTGAAGCTCTGGAGAATTTTGAATATTTAACATTACAAAACCACTTTTACCTGCTATAAACTTATCTGTTTTAATATCAAAAGGAGATATGTTTTTAGCAATTTCTGCTAGCTGTTTTTCAATATCAGGAATATTTTTACTATCAAAACTTGTTAAATAAAGTGTTAAATGCACTGGGTGATTCTCAATAAAAGGTTTCGTATTATATTTTTTAAGAACATTTGTTTTCTCTAGAGAGTCATCAAAACTTCTAACATATTTAGTTGCCTTATCAGAGGGAATAAGGTAAATATTATATTGCTTAAGACTTTCTGCAAATACATTACAAGTTATAAGTATTATAGAGATAGTTAGCAATAGTTTAGAAAATATTCTTTTGTTCATTATATTAACCTCAGTTCGATAATTACTTCATGTCTAAATATTTATAATTATTGATTTTAATTGGAGAAATAATAA
>NZ_JBGCTX010000115.1:0-3264 GCF_041102755.1 Francisella sp. 19X1-34 | reverse complement strand
CTAAGAGATCTATCATTGAGACTATTTTTGACTATCTCAAAAATAATCTAACCTTATGGCATACAAGACATAGATCTATAAACAATGCTTTTACTCATCTTATGGCTGCTTTGGCTCAGTTCATTATTAGTCCAGTTAAAATCAATAACTACAAGTATTTAAATATGAAATAATTATCGAACTGAGGTTAATTATAATGCTAGTAAGTGGCAATCAAAACAGACCCTACATGTTGATTTGTGTAATATAGGTATTGATGTTGATCCTAATATGTATAGTTCATCTTTAGCTCAAGCAATAGCTTTAGAGGACCCTTCAGGTGGAAGAAATAAATCATTTTATGATGATGCTAGAAGTATTATCGCAGGGATATTATTTTATCTTGTTAATAATAATCGTAATATTTATGAGCTATTTGAGATAGTTGTTAAAAAAGGACTTAATCATGGTCATAAGTTACTTGCAAGATACAATAAGTCTTTAGATGAAGATAATGAAATTATTCTAATTGCAATTAAGAAAATAGAGGTACTTTTTGAGAAAGGCTCTTTAACTGTATACGGACAAGGAGTATATGGAAATATTATTTCAGCGGTTGAGATATTCGGTAGACCAGATATCAAAGCTATATTTACTAAAGGCGATCCCGAAAGAACATTAGATGTAAAAGAGTTCTTAGAGGGTAAAGCTGATATCTATATGATAGTACCAACAAGTATGGTTGAGCAAACAGCTTCATTTATTAAGTTTATGATTGGGGTTGCTAAATCAGCAATTGAATTTGCAAGACCTCAAATGCTCTTAGCTGAATATTATATATTTGCATTAGATGAAATAGCTCAACTTAGTTGTATGAAACTAATTGAAAAGATGTATGAGGTTTTACAATACAAAAAAACTAGGTTTTGGTTGTATTTCCAAAATATGAATCAACTACAGAAGTTTTCAATGCCAGATATGATTAAGGAATTTGATGTTTTACAATTCTTTGAGGTAAATGGTGATAAAACTATTGAGTTTATTAAGAATCTATCAGGCTCAAAAACTGTAGAAGTTGAAAGTGTTGGTGAAAGACAAAAGGATAAGGATAAAAGTACAAATACTAGTTTAACTAGGACTGAACTATTACCAATAGACAAGATTAGAGAGCTTCCAGCTGATAAGCAGATAATATTTCATAAAGGTTGTCCTGTTATTTTATGTGATAGAACTAAGTATTATGAGCATAGAAGATATAAAGGTTTAGCAGCTGAAAACCTTACTCGTACTGATGATAAAGATATTCAAGCTTTAATACCTGCTGATAATGAAGAAGTTAGAAGCAAAATATTAGCAGAGAGAAAAGAAAGCTTAAAACAACAAGCAGATAATAGTCCTATTAAACATAAGAACTATATCAAAAAAGTATTATTATCACTTCTTAAACAAGAGAAGAATTCATCATTACTACATTTTCAAAAACTAGATGAATACTTTTATCTCTCAGAGGCGACTCTCAATAATATTATTGCTACCAAATTAACTAGTGATCGTGAAGTAGATGATTATATTAAATTACTGATGCAAGAAGAGTTTTTAATAGCAGAAGAAACAAACGGTGAAATTCTATTTAGAATTAATACATGATAGGGGGAAGCTATGCTTACATTATCAGAGTACGAAGTATAGAATACACTTAAAAAATTAAAGAAGAGGGCTAAATATGAGTAAAGAGGGAAATGATATCAATTATGAGTGTCCTGACTGTGGTTCTGATCTTATCCAAAGAGATGGAAAGAAAGGTAAATGGTGGGGATGCACAGGGTACCCTCAATGTGAAAGAACATTTACCGATTCAAAAGATAAACCCATGATCGGACATTAAGAAAGATCATGGAAATGTATAGATTTTATATCCTTAAATATATTTGTTTAATAATAATCTTATTAAGCGGATACAACATTTGTATTGGTGATGATATTTCAAATACATGGAATATCCATAAATATTCTATGAATAATTATAATGTAGTTATTAAACAAATATATAAAAACCCCATAATGAAAGGTAGTGACCTAAAATCTAAAATTAATTATGTGAAGAGGTACTTTCTAGGTAAGCCATATTATCTACCAGAGAGTCCCCTAGGAGAGGGTTTAATATCAAGTTATGACCAAGAGCCAATATATCGTACAGACACTTTTGATTGTGTAACTTTAGTAGATACTATACTAGCATTAATAAAAGGTCATGATTTTAATGAATTCAAGAAAAATATTATTAGAATTCGTTATAGAAATAATACTATTGCATATCAGAATCGAGATCATTGGTTTATACAAGTTGATTGGAACAAAACTAATCAACAAAATAAATTTATTTATGATGTAACTAAAAATATTACTAATATTGAAGGTAAAGCTATAGCAAGAGTTGCTATTACTAATATAAATAAACCAAATTGGTACAGGCATTTATTATTAACTGGCTACAACAATGATAATATCTTAGGAAGTATAAGAATACTTAAGCCAATTAAATATAATGAAGCTAGAATAAAATTAAGCTCACTTAGATTATTAGGTTTAACTCAAAAAAATATCAAAAGTAAACTAGCATATATCCCTTTAACATCATTACTTGATAGTAATGGAAAAGCTAATAATTATATTTTTAATCAGGTTCCTTCTATTGCAGTTATTGAAATAGTTAGGCCTAATTGGAATGTTCCATTTAAAAACCCTTATGGTACTAATTTAAATGTCACTCATCTTGGGTTAGCTGTTAGAAACAGTAAAGGTAAATTAATGTTTATAGAAGCATCATCAATTTATAGAAAAGTTGTTGAAATCCCCCTAGATAGTTATCTTAGGACTTACCTAAAAAGCAGTAATAACATTGGAATTAATATTGAGAAGATAATTTAGATCATAATTAGCTCACTCTTCTGGTTATGAACAAATAGTTTCAGCAGCTGCCTTCCTTTTAAAATATACGTATACTAAAACTAATATATATAAAATTGAGAAAGGCATATCTAATATGGCTATAGAGTATATAGATCCTACATTCTTAAGAAGATATTCAATAATTAATGGTGTGAATCCCCCACCTAATGCCAAAGAAATATTATATGCTACTGAAATTCCTGATATTCTAATATTAGCAGGGAAAAAGGTCGCATATACATAAGGGTTCTGTTACAACTAGACCCTTTACAGACTTTTGTGTAAATTTTTCATAGGCTACCAATCCTATCTTCAAATTTAATCATAAAATGTGCA
>NZ_JBGCTX010000114.1:0-3339 GCF_041102755.1 Francisella sp. 19X1-34 | reverse complement strand
GCACATTTTATGATTAAATTTGAAGATAGGATTGGTAGCCTATGAAAAATTTACACAAAAGTCTGTAAAGGGTCAAAATATACTCCATAATACGGTTTCTCAAAAGTCTAAGATATTTTTGTACAGAATTATTTAATAATGATATCTACATTGAACAATAGATAATAGATCATTACCTATTTTATATACTATCCTATGTTCTCTATCTATTCTTCTAGACCAATATCCTGATAAATCATATTTCAATGGTTCAGGATTCCCTGTTCCTTCAAAAGGAGTTCTTTTAATCTCTTTTATTAATGCATTTATTTTTTTTATAATTTTTTTGTCGTATTTTTGCCAATATAGATATTCTTCCCATGCTTCATCTGTAAACAAAATCTTCATTCTATTAGCTCACGTTCTTTAATTTTGCCTTCATCTAAGGAGCGTATAGAATTTCTTAGTCTTTCAGCATTCTTTGGACTACGCATTAAATATGATGTTTCTTCATATGAATTAAAATCATCTAAAGAAATAAGAACCGCATTTGAACCATTTTTTCTTGTGATTATTAATGGTTCATGATTTTTATTAACAAAATCAAGCATGCTAGAAAGTTTCTCTCTAAAAAACGAATATGTTGCTGTTTTCATATAAAATCACCCTTTTATATCTTGTTGTACTTTATATTGTACAATAGAATTAAAAAAAGTAAATAACTATTTTGAACCCAGAGATTAAAACTTAAAACATTCCCGAAATAGTCCCTTTATGCGAGTGTTACTCTAAAAAATCGTATTCAAAGCCTCTAAAATTCCCCACTATAAACCTCTCAATAGTTAGGCAGTGCCAGCTTTTGGGCTTAAATAGATCAGTATATTACTATCAGTACAAAGGTGTGGATGAACATACTGAAAACTTAATGCGTTTAATAGATGAACGTTATACAGCGAGGCCACATGAAGGCTCTAGGAAGATCGTGGTATACCTAAATAACCTTGGATACGATGTTACTCGAAATCAAGTAAGATACTTGATGGATAAGATGGGCTTACAAGCTATATACCCAAAGCCAAATACAAGCGCAAAATCTAGGCAAGAACATAAGATATATCCATACCTTATGAAAAGTATTTGTGTTTACTATCCTAACCAAGTGTGGTGCTCAGATATAACTTATATTCGTATGAAACATGGGCATATATATCTTGTAGCAATAATGGACTGGTATAGTAGGTATGTTATAGATTGGCAATTAAGCATTAGCTTAGAAGCGGAGTTTTGTATTGATACTCTTAAAAGAGCTTTAGATAATAGCATCTGTGGGATTTTCAATACAGATCAAGGAGCACAGTATACTTCAAATGCTTGGATAAACACCTTGCTAAATAAAGGTGTTTCAATTAGTATGGATGCCAAAGGTAGATGCTTTGATAATATATTTATTGAGCGTCTATGGAGAAGTGTTAAATACGAATGTATATACCTTAAAGAATTTGAGTCAGTAGCTGAAGTTAGAGAAGCTCTGACTGATTACTTTGAGTATTATAATACTGATAGATATCATCAAAGTTTGGAATATAAAACTCCTGCTGATGTGTATTTTGGTAAAGTTAGAATAGGAAATGTTTTTGATAATTTGACATCTATTTTTTGACCAAATACTGTCCTAAAAAATTCCCCACTATAAAATATCTAGATATATCTAATAGAATACCTAAAAGTATACTTTTGTAAACTATACAAATTATGATGTAAATATAAATATTGTATTCATCATTAGAGTAAACTTTTGGTGTAAAACTATAATATTATTTTATATAAACTAAAAGATTAGTTTTTAAAGAGTCATATGTATAAAAAAATATTATTTACTTTCATATTAGGGTATTTATATACTCAATTAGGCTTTACTATTAGTTTACCTAACTATGATAAATTAGCTATTACTCCTACTACATGGAAAGAAGTAGAGCTTAAAGCTTATGATTATATAAATAGTAAAAGATATCGAGCTGAGATTAAATTACTTAGACCTATAAGTTGGCTTAAAACTAACCATCTAGATAAAGTTGGTAATAAAGGTAACTTCTCATTACCTGAGTTTAATATTAAACATATGTACGTTACAGTAGTAGCATTAAAACCAACAAAATTAGACACTTCAAAAATTAATTGGTCAAAACAAAGCTCATATCCAGTAATAGGTACATTTAAACGCTATGCTCCTGTAGTTAAAACATATACATTTAAAGATTTAACTACAGGTAAGATTAGCAAAGTAACTTCAACACTTGGACATAAGTATTATGTTAAGAATAGAACAGTAAATAATATAATAGGAAAGAATACTCATTATATTAGTATATCTAGAGTTAGATCAGATGACACATTAATATCTCAAGCAGGAGATAAGATTAAACTTATCTGTCCAATAAATAAAACAAGTCATTGTGGTGAGCTATATAATAAAGATCACAAACCTATTAATGTTTATAATTTAGAAATATATAACAAGCACCACTACTTTGTAGGTAAGATTAATATTCTAGTTCATAATGTTAAATGTACCACTCCTATAACAATATCCTATAGAGCTTCAACAGAAGAAGTATCTTTGTATAAAGCAACTAATGGTGAAGAATTTGAAAGGGGAAATTCTCTAAATGTTAAGATAGATACTGAATTTAAAAATTTGAACGTACAATTGTTACCATATAAGGATAAGCCCGAAGGACAACAAGTCTATCTTGATGATACTGAAAAATATTTTACAAATGAGCAAGGTGAAAAATTATCAGGTAAATTTAACTTTATAACGATTAATAGTAAAGAATCTCCACAGAATCCATTTTTAAATTCAATAATTTCACATTCAGGTCATAAAGTTGACCTTTATATTGATCCTATACTTCACCATGATAATATTGCTTCAGGTAAAGCCGTTACTTATGCTGGAACAGTCGAGTTTGATAATGGTATGGTAGTAAGTTGGGATAACAAATCTGGACATTATCAACCATTAGCAAGATTTAGTGATCAATCACCGTTTGATTTAAAAAAGTTTCAGCCATGGGAGGATTAAATGGACTCACTCACTTGAGTTAAAAGCTTCAAAAGAGCTAACTGTTATAATAATCTGAGTTCGACGTAAACTAAGCTAGTAATTCTAAAGCCATCTCATCTTTATTAGATAGGTTAATTTTGGGAGGGTATTGCAAGAATATAGTCAAATTATCCCAGTTATTAATCCATGATTTAGAAATCAAAGGATATTTCGAATCAGACCCTTTACAGACTTTTGTGTAAATTTTTCATAGGCTACCAATCCTATCTTCAAATTTAATCATAAAATGT
>NZ_JBGCTX010000113.1:0-3416 GCF_041102755.1 Francisella sp. 19X1-34 | reverse complement strand
TAAATAATCCTTTTTAAAACCTTATTCTACAATATTTATAGCTATATTTTAGGCACCATTTTTTTCAATTAGCTCAAAATTAATAGCAGATTTCAACACGGCCTTTATTTGAGACACCTATTTTACCTTCTTAGATACCTGTCCGAAAAAACCGTACCAATATAAATTGTCACTGATAAATATTTGCGACAGAACCTAAGAAAGGCCAGTTTAATATTTGGACTAAATTTAGAAGTAAGTCTGAAGCCACTTTTATAAATGAATTATTTGATATCTACCGCCCTAAATATATCTAATGAAAAGTTAAATTTTTGTCTTTAGGTCTTATCTAATAGTTGCAACAGTACCAGACTGCTATATTGATTAAAGAAATTATTTAAATTATTTAGTAATATTTAAAATATTCATAAAAAATTAAAAGTTCTCAGACACTTTAAGAAATCGAACATGACTCAATCTAAGATTAAATATTTAAAAGATTATCAACCAAGTAATTATCTTATAGAAGAAACATATTTGACATTTAATCTTGATGAATCCAAAACAATTGTGACGGCAGATTTGCACTTTATTAAAAATCCTGCAAATAAAGAAAATAATCTATTGGTGTTAGATGGTGTTAGCTTAAAATTATTATCAATTAAAATTAATAATTCAGAGTTATTAGAATCAGATTTTAGTATTGATAATAATCATTTAACTATACATAATCCTCCAGATAATTTCATGTTACAAACAGTAGTTGAAATTAATCCATCTGCTAATACTTCTTTAGAAGGTTTATATAAATCTGGAAATATTTTTTGTACACATTGTGAAGCAACTGGTTTTAGAAAAATTACGTATTATTTAGATAGACCTGATGTGATGTCTTCTTATACTGTTAAAATTATTGCTAATAAACAAAAATATCCAGTTATTCTTTCGAATGGTGATAAAGTTGATTCAGGAAACCTTTCAAACTGTTTTCATTTTGCAATATGGAAAGATCCTTTTAAAAAACCTTGTTATTTATTTGCACTTGTAGCAGGTGATTTAGCAAGTATAAAAGATACTTTTATTACTAAATCAAGTCGTAATATTAATCTTGAAATCTATGCTCTTAAAAAGGATATAGATAAGTGTTATTACGCTATGCAATCTCTAAAAGATTCAATGAAATGGGATGAAGAGAGATTTAACTTAGAGTATGATCTTGATACCTTTATGATTGTCGCAGTGCCAGATTTTAATGCGGGAGCTATGGAAAACAAAGGTTTAAATATATTTAATACTAAATATGTTATAGCTAGCGATAAAACAGCTACTGATATTGATTTTGGATCAATTCAAAGTGCTATAGGTCATGAGTATTTTCACAATTGGACTGGAGATAGAGTTACTTGTAGAGATTGGTTTCAGTTAAGCTTAAAAGAAGGGTTAACTGTATTTAGAACACAAGAATTTAGATCTGACTTAAACTCAAGAGATGTTAAACGTATTGAGAGTATTAGAGAGTTAAGAAATACACAATTTGCTGAAGATGCCAGTCCAATGTCTCACCCTATCCGCCCCGTTTCATATATTGAAGTAAAAAATTTTTATACAGTGACAGTTTATTATAAAGGTGCTGAAATAATTAGAATGCTTCATACTTTATTAGGTGAAGATGGCTTTCAAAAAGGAATGAAGCTTTATTTTGAGAGACATGATGGCCAGGCAGTCACTTGTGATGATTTTGTTAATGCTATGGCTGATGCAAATAATAGTAATTTTGATTTATTTAAAAGATGGTATAGTCAATCAGGCACTCCAAATATTAAAGTTAGTGAGAGTTATGATTCTCAAAGTCAAACTTATAGCTTAATATTAGAGCAAACTACTCAATCAACAGCTGATCAAAAGGAAAAACAAGCTCTTCATATACCTGTTAAAATGGGACTTATCACTCCAGAGGGTGAAAATATAGCAGAGCAAGTTATTGAGCTTAAAGAACAAAAACAGACTTACACTTTTGAGAATATTTTAGCAAAACCAGTAGTTTCATTGTTTAGAGATTTTTCGGCACCTGTAAAGGTTGAGCATAAGCGTACTGAAAGCGAACTATTACATATTGTTAAATATGATAATAATGCTTTTAATCGTTGGGATTCTTTACAACAGTTAGCTACAAATATGATTTTAGCTAAATCTGATGTAAGCGATGAGTTCTTAAATGCTTTTAAATCAATTCTAAATGATAAAGAATTAGATAAAGCATTAATAAGTGATGCTTTACTAATACCAAATGAATCTACAATTGCTGAGGCAATGACTGTTATTGCAGTCGATGATATTGTCTTATCTCGCAAAAAAGTTGTAAATCAACTAGCAGATAAACTAAAAGGCGACTGGTTAGCTATATATCAAGAATGTAATGATGATAAGCCATATAGCCTATCAGCTGAACAAATTGCTAAGAGAAAGCTAAAAAATGTATGTCTGAGTTATCTAATGAATGCTAGTGATCAAGCCAAAGGTACAGAATTAGCGCAACAATTATTTGATAATGCTGATAATATGTCTGATCAACAGGCGGCTTTTTCAGCATTATTAGAGTCAAAAGATAAGCAAATTAGAGATAAAGCTATTAATGAGTTTTATGAACGTTGGAAAGATGAGGATTTAGTTGTAAATAAATGGCTAGTATCTCAAGCTCAAATCTCTCATGAGTCACCTTTAGATATAGTTAAAGGCTTAGTTAATCATCCTGCATATAACTCTAAAAACCCTAATAAAGTTTACTCACTTATTGGTGGTTATGGTGCTAATTTCTCACAATATCATAGCAAAGATGGCTTAGGATATGCATTTATGACTGATATGATATTAGAGCTTGATAGAATAAACCATAGAGTAGCAGCTAAGTTAGCACGTAATTTAATGAGTTGGAAACGTTATGATACTATTAGACAAAACTTTATGAAAAAAGCTCTTGAAAAAATAAAAGCATCAGACCCAAGTAAAAATGTCTTTGAGATTGTTAGTAAAAGCTTAAGTGTTTCTTAATTTTGGAACTGTTACAACTATTAAATAAGACCTAAAGACAAAGATTGGCTGTGTCGCAAGGCTTTGTTTCTTAACCCCCTAAAGGGACATTGGCTAACCTACGTGCGCTGAGGGGCCACATTTTTAAAATGCAAAATATTTATTTGAATCTAACAGAAGAACAAAATTTACGGATAGGGGTGTAAGGAAAATAATGCAGAAGTATACCGAATTAGCAGGGGTGAATTAAATCTACAATCGCAACTCTAGTATTTAAAGACTTTTAATTTTCTCAGTAAATTCTACTGGAGTCAAGAAATTTAAAATTTTCCTAGGACCCTTTACAGACTTTTGTGTAAATTTTTCATAGGCTACCAATCCTATCTTCAAATTTAATCATAAAATGTGCA
>NZ_JBGCTX010000112.1:0-3433 GCF_041102755.1 Francisella sp. 19X1-34 | reverse complement strand
ATAAAAAAATCATATATTACTTTTCAGTATATTTTAAACAATTTTAAAATTAATATCAGATTTCAACAGTCCCATTAAGTCAAAAATATCTAATCAACTAAGCTTTATGGGCGCTATTAAGCAAGATGTTGCTAATGCCATTACTGATGGCACTAGTGTTTCTACCATCAATATAAATGACCCTCATATGAGTGTTGATGATAATGCAGATATTTCTCGAGATATTGGTAGCTCAGGGGCACAAACTGTTACTGGAGAAGCCTATATACTACTTAGATCTACTATCAATGGAAATATTATAGAGTGGCGATGCATAATTACTGGAGAAAATATAACACAATCTATGGTGCCATCAACTTGTCAAGGCTATGGGATAGACTTTTATAACGCTCTTAGTCAAAATTCCTTGATCCCAGATGGATATGGATTTCAATGGGGAGATAACCCTGCTCCAGATGGTTTTTTAGCATTCATTGACTCTGATCACCCTTTCACTGGTGATTGGTATACAAATGGTGGTCAACTCGAAGTCTGGAATGGTTTTGAAAACTCTAACGGTAGAGAAGCTGCTATTGAACTAGATGGTCATTCAAATGAGATTGTTGAGCTATCTCATGACCTAAACACTGAAGGATTTAAAAAAATGAATCTAAGCTTTGAATATTATTCTCGCACAGGAGATGCCTCAGGAGGCTTTGAAGTTCTTTTAGGTGATGAGGTGGTTTATACACAAGAGGAGTTCTCATCAGACTGGCAAAATATTAGCATAGACTTAGATAACTCAGATGGTGCTTCAACTAAAAAACTGACCATTCGTGAAGCCGGAGCTGATGATAGTATGGGTGCTATTATTGACCTTAAGACTATAAAAGTTGAGCCTGTTGAACTAATTTAAAACTGCTATAAAAATATTTATCTTATGCTTTATATATATATTATTGAGTAAAACTATTCTAAGACTGAATATACTTATGAAACTAAAAAATATAGCATTATTACCTCTTATAATATCGGGTACAGCTTTTGCTAACCCTATAAACCTTTGCCAACATAATAACTGTTTTGTTATTGATCCAGCGACTCTGAAAGTAGAGCTTAAACAAGGAGATAAAGAAACTCCTATATCTGCAGCTCAGGCAAAACAAAACTTTAAAATAATATCTCAAGATAAAAAAGAATTAGACTTTACTCGTGATAATATCAACATTGAGTTTAAGCTAAATAATGATGCTTTGAACGTTAGTTTTAAAAATAGTCAAAAGTTAACAAGAACCGATAATAAAACTATCACATTCCCTATTATTCGTGGGGAAAAATCTTTCCTACTTCCTATGCTAGAAGGGTGGGACATTCCATCAGAGAATAAAAAATGGATAAAGTATTTAACATCTACTACTAGTGAGAAAGATCCTCTAGCTGGAATTGCTCGACTATCAATGCAATTCTTAACAGCGGGATTTGGCAAATCTGCAATTTATTATCAAATTAATAATAGCTTTGATAACACTTTTTGGTTTACTGGTAAAGATAAATTAGCTCTACACTTTAAACATACTTTTAATATTTTAAATAAAGATAAACCTTTTGGATTCACAATTAAAGAATTAAAGAATGATCCAGCAGTAATTGCTAAAACATATCGTCAGCACAAGATAGATCAAGGAAAGTTTGTAACACTTGCTGAGAAAGCTAAAATTGTCCCAGGAGTTACAAAGCTTTATGGTGCTCCTTTTATTTACCTATGGGGTGATGAGTTAATTGGGGAGTCAAATATAAATTGGAAAGGGCTTCAAAACTTTGTCAAACAACAACTTGCTAGTAAATCAGACAACCCAACAAAATACTTTAATAAAATACTAAAAGAGCATTCAAATAACTCTCTAGAAGAGTTTGCAAAACAAAAGTGGCTTTATGCAGCTCTAAAGTCAGATGTCGATAATGCGCTTAAGGAGTTAATAAAAGATCCAACATTATGGAATAAGCAAGAATTTAACTCAATTAAGCTAAACTCAACTACTGCTAAATTAATATCTGCGCAAAAGACTCCTGCAAATACTATTAAACTAAATAAATACCTAATTCAATCTGCTTACTCTAAATATATAGTCCCAGTTCCACAGTGGGGTAATGGAGTTTCAGTCTGGATGATAAAGCAACTGCAAAGCATTGGTTTAAAAAATGCGTGGCTTGGTTTAAACGATGTCACTGATGGTCTTTACCATACCAACGTTATTGATCAAGCTAAAAAAGCTGGATACCTTATTGCCCCTTATGATTCTTATAACTCTTTACAACAACAAGGAGCTCGAGGATCCTGGTCAACAGGAGTTTTCTACTCCAAAAAAGACTTATTCAAAGATGCTGCTATAATAAAACAAAACGGTAAGTATGTAACAGGCTTTTTAGGTAGAGGACATGAACTGAACTCATCATATGCAATGCCTCAAGTAAAGCGTCGCTTAAATAGAGACATAAACATGTATAACGCCAAGTTCAACTCATGGTTCTTTGATAGTGATGGAGCAGGAGCTCTATATAATGATTTTTCTACTAAACATCCAATGTCTCAAGCTCAAGATGTCCAAAATAAAATAAATTATTTTAAATGGGCTGCTAAACACTATAATTTAGTAGTTGGTACAGAAGATGGTAAGGATTATATCGCACCTGTTGCAGTTTATGGACAAGGTCTAGTTTCTCAAGGTATTTGGGATAAGGATATGCGCCAACATAAAAAGTCTAAATACTACATGGGAGACTATTGGTCACCTCTTGGAGTTCCTCCTAGATATACTAAACCTACACCGTTAAAGCCTTTAATAAGCTATATATACTACAATCCTACTTTTGAAGTTCCTCTTTATCAAATGGTTTATAATAATAGTATTATCACTTCTGATCATTGGGAGTATGCAACATTTAAGTTCCCATCTCAGATAAAAAATAATATCTTGAAAACTTTTCTATATAACTATCCACCACTACTACACTTAGATAGAAAAGCCTGGGCTCAGCAGAAAAAACTTCTTAGCAAATACTTACCAGTATGGTCTAAGTGGCATAAAATCTTAGTACAACAGAGGATGACTAACTTTAGTTACTTAAGTAAAGATAAGCTACTTCAATCTACACAGTTCTCAAATGGTGTTACAGTAATCGCTAACTTTGCTGATTCTACGAAGGATTATAATAAAATAAGCATTCCAGCAAAGAGTGTAGTTATACTACAAAATAATAAAATAGCCCAACGCTTTACTGCTACAAGCTTTGAATAAATAAGAATATAAATATTAACCTTAAACCTTCTAAAACTTAGAATCCATCATTGTGAACCAGAAAATTATTTTTTAAAACTTATTAGGCTCTGTGCACAAAAATAAATTTTCATCGAAGCCAAATAAAAGTACAAGCTAATTTAATCATTCCTAGATAT
>NZ_JBGCTX010000111.1:0-3480 GCF_041102755.1 Francisella sp. 19X1-34 | reverse complement strand
ACATAAAAAAATCATATATTACTTTTCAGTATATTTTAAACAATTTTAAAATTAATATCAGATTTCAACAGTCCCACTATGCATTCATTAGTCTTCTAAAACTATAAGCTCTACCAATGACTGGTATTTAATTAGTAAAGTACTCATTTTTTGGTTTCTGAAAATCTATGTATGCAAAATTGCACAGCAGTGTTCATTTTATAGTATTCCAGAGAAAGGTCATGCCCCATATAATACTCACTATCAGCTGAGAAGTTGAAAGATGAAAAGAAAATAAAAAGGAGAAACGAAATGAAAACAATAAAGAACTTAAAGAAACTAACATCGCAAACATTAGCATCATGTAGCATTCCACCGTGTGGCGGTTAATAGATAAGTTACTTAGAGATAAAGATTAAAGAAAGAAAAAAGGAGAAATAAAATGAAAACAATAAAGAACTTAAAGAAACTAACATCACAAACATTAGCAGCATGTAGCGTTCCACCATGTGGAGGTTAAGCAGAGCTGATAAAGAATAGAGATTTAGATAAAAATTAAAAAAAGGAGAAACAAAATGAAAACAATTAAGAACCTTAAGAAATTAACATCACAAACATTAGCAGCATGTAGTATTCCACCATGTGGAGGTTAAGCAGAGCTGATAAAGAATAGAGATTTAGATAAAAATTAAAAAAAGAGAAATAAAATGAAAACGATTAAGAACTTGAAGAAACTAACAGCACAAACATCAATATCTTGTTATATGTGTGCACAGTAAGAAAAAAGGATAATAAAATGAAAACAGTTAAGAATTTAAAAGCATTAACATCAAAAATTTCAGTATCTTGTTTCTCTTGTAGCTCACCAGGGTGTGCAACTTAGTTAATGGCTTATAGTGTTTAAGAATAAGACTTTAGATAAAAAATAAAAAGGGAGAGTAAAATGAAAACAATTCAAAATCTAAAAAGAATAACATCAAAGACATCATTATCTTGTAAAACTTGCGGAATAATGTGCGCAGCTTAATAACTATAGTAAAAGATTGATAAAGAATAGGGTGATAGTATGCAAGAAATTAAACTTCCATTAAAGACAGATATTTTAAATTGGAATAATGAGTCAGTGATTTTAAGAGTTATGAAAGAGCTAAAAATGAATAGAGCACAAGCAAAGCAATGGTTTACAGACTTTATGTGTTGGCTTTACTCTGCGCAAAGATGGCGTATAGAAAAGAAAAAGTCATTTATGATGGACTCGATGAATTATTTAGATGAGGTTTGGCATGCATACATTTTGCATACTCGAGACTACTTAGCAATGTCAAAAGAGTTATTTAGTATTGAATGTGTTCACCATAATCCTGAGAATCCATTTAAAGGAGAGCCTATGGATCCAGAAGATTTTGAACAGCAGCTTTTATTCTTAATGGATGATTGGGGCGAGCAATATATTGATCGAGTATGGGCATATGGTAATGATGTTGCTGAGGCAATTTAAGTAAAAACTGATTCTGGGAGAGTGAAATGAGATTAAATTATACTATACTTTATCATGATACTAAGAGAACCTCTTATACAGATGCGTTAGTGAAAAGTATCCTAGCTTATAATAATAGTCCGTCAACTATAGAAAGGTTTTACCAAAGAATATATGAGTTAAAGTCAGATCATATTGTTTTTATATATGAAAAAGGCACTCCTGCTGGGTATATCTTAGTAAAAAATATAGATAGTGAAGGTTCTCAATGTGAATTGCATCTTCATGCATTTAAACCAGAATATAGAATGTCGATGATGATGTTTATTTATAAGCATAAGTTTACTCAGACAGTATTTTATAAATTATATGAAAATATTAATACATTTCACTTATTTCCTTCAAAAACGTTGATTGGTAATGTAAAAGACAGTTTTTTTAAGCGGTTATTTCAAGCATGCACAGATATGCTTTTAGTCAAACATCCATTACCGGAGTCAATTATTAGCAAAAGACCTGATATTGGAGCATATTTCATTTTATCAAGAGGTGCTAGTTATGCGTAGTTGGGTTATAGCATTATTTATTTCATTATTATGTTTTTTAACAGGGACTTTTGTAGTTTTAGAAGCGCTTTTTATATATCGCTTAATTAAGTTTTATCGAGCATCTTTTATAATTTACTTTTATAAATTTAAGTTAGCTATAATCAATATTATAAATTTATCCAGAAAGTTTGTATTTTGTTATTAAAATCGTTTTTTGTAGTTAATTTTTAATAATAACAGACAAAAGATCGAATAAGTTGATATTATTACTCTATATGATTTTCTTATAATATAGAGATGAAGAAAGTTTACGATAATTTATTTTTTTTCAAAACATTAATAAATAGTGGATCTTTTTCTCAGGCAAGTTTAGTACTTGGAATCGCGCACACTACTATTTCAAGACAGATTTCACAACTTGAAGATCAAATTGGTAAAAAGCTTATTACACGCTCAAATAAAGGTATTGAGCTGACATCTGCTGGTAAAGTTTTATATAACTCGACATTAAACCATCTTGAGAGTATAGAGAAAATTTTAGATGACGTTGAGGGCAATATTAGTAATCTAGATGATGAAAATATACCCATCAAAATATTTTTGTCTATAGGCTTTTCATATTTTTTTATTTATAACATCTATCCTAAGTTAAAAGAAAAATTTCCAAGTATTAAAATTGAGCTATCGACATATACGTTTAATATGATGGAGCGTGAGATTCTTAAACTTAAAAATTTTATTCAACATTTTGATATTTGCATAACAGAAGATTTGTTTTTTCACGCAATAAATCCAGATCATTGGAATATTGTTACGCGACGTTCAGATATTATGAAGATATTTGCTTCTAAAGATTATATAAAAAAATATGGTAAACCAAGTAGATTGGAAGATCTTAAGGATCATAATTGTTTATATACAAATCTTTGGTCAAAAACCCGCTGGAACCTGCTTGATGATGATAATAAAGAACACTCAGTTGTGATTAATGGTAACTTTGCAACAGATGTATTAGTACAGTTAAGAGATCTTGTGCGTTTAGGTTACGGGGTTGGACTGCTTCCAGAAAAATATTTTGATGAGCCAACGAGTGAGCAAAAATATGAAATAGTTAACTTACTTCCTGAGTACAAAACTCGGCCATTTGATACGATTGTATTGACAAATATTCATGCTCAAAATCTCGAAAAAACAAAACAAGTAGGTAAAGCCATAAAAGATATTTGCATGGAAATTTTTCAACGTTGGTAAGTTTAACTTATATTAAACTATATAACTAAGTTGTTTAAATACAGTCGATATATTTTGATTTTTTTAAGGGATTTTATCCAAGTGTTGCTTAGAGTTATAGCGTGTGGGTGCAAACACTTGTTTTGTGCAGCCAAAATATACCAACTGTATTTAACCTCAGTTCGGAATTAAAAGCATTGTAAATTAAGGGTTTAGTAGTGTTTTTAGGTTAAAATAAGCGAAAAA
>NZ_JBGCTX010000110.1:0-3538 GCF_041102755.1 Francisella sp. 19X1-34 | reverse complement strand
CAGTTTATTATTTCTCCAATTAAAATCAATAATTATAAATATTTAGACATGAACTAATTATCGAACTGAGGTTAATTTAAGTATTTAGATCAGCAATTTGCTTTATAAAAAACCTTAAATTATGATCATCTACAGAAGATATAAAAACTTAAATTAAGTATAATAAAGTTATGCATAGTCTCCAGGGTGAAATTATACGTGCTAAACTCTATCAAAATCTTAACATTATTTTTTTTGCTAATAACTATAAATACTTATTGCTACGCTAGCACCCCTCCAAAAAAACCAACGATTGTATATGTGACAGCATTTATTACTGATATTCAAAATCTTGATGAGGTAAATGAACAAATTCAAATTGATGCTATCTTCAAGTTTAAATGGCATGACTCTAGATTAGCATTTGACTCAAAAAAAGAAGGAGAAGAATATAAAAATTACCAAGGGAACTTTCAGTATGATGAAATCTTTGAAGGATGGAGACCACAGATATCTATAATAAATGAAATAGGAAGCCCTCAAATCAAATCAAGACAACTTAGGGTTTATCCAAATGGTGATGTGGTTTATACAGAACAAAGAACTCTAGCTTTAGAAACGCCTATGCAGCTTAGAAAGTTTCCCTTTGATAGGCAAAAACTTAGCGCTTATATTATACCATTTGGTTACAATGCTAATGAAGTGCAACTAAAAGTAGACCCTGATTATAAAGTTACTGTTAAAGATTATATTAAAGATCATCCAAATGTTAACATTGCAGAATGGCAGCTTATAAATTTTAATCTCGAAAGTGGCACTCCTATAAAACAGTACTATGGAAAACCAAGTAAAATCTCCATGCTTGCATTTAATATTTCATTAGAAAGAAAACCTGTAAACATTTTATTAAAAGTACTAATCCCATTATCTCTATTAGTATTAGCAATGTGGGCAGTTTTTTGGATAGATACAAAAGCCTTATCAGATAGATTGAATATTTCTTTTATTGGCATACTTTCTGTAATCGCTTATCAATTCTTAGTTGAAGGAGAAATGCCTGATATTGACTATCTTACTTTTACTGATGGTTTTTTATTATTATCTTTCTCTATACTATTTTCTACCGTATTAGAAAGTCTAATAGTATATTGGCTTGTTAAAACCAATAAACAATCATTAGCTAGAAATGTAGATATTTTTTCAAGAGCTGCTTTTCCGCTTACTTATATAGCCTTAATTTTCCTTCTCTATCTTGTTTACTTGCGTTAAATCCTCAAGATAGTAATATTATAATATAGTGAAGACACTATTATAGATTATGTTGAGAATTACCAAAATACTTATAGTTACCTTATTTATATTTCTAAGCATACCAATATATGCAAAAAGCAATATAAACTCCAATAAATCAGTAAATTCAATTATTAAATCTCTCCAGCAAGAAGTCAGTAATCTTCAGGTTGAAGCTCAAAACATAAGTAAACAAAACAGCAAAGAGCAACAGCCATCTTTTGTAATGTATAATAATATTGTTGTCCGAGATAACCCTAATGAGGATCAATATATTAGCTAATATAATAAAAGTAAGATATAGCTCTATAAATTATACAAATCTATTACAATGAATTTTCTTTAAGAAATATTTTCTAAGCACGAAATATATTTACACTAGAAATAAATTTTTGAATACCTTATAACAGCTTATATAAAAGATTATTAAACACAGGTTATATAGATTTTGGTAAGCAAATATATAAAGAAAAACCAAATTAGAAATATTAATTTAAAAGATATGATATAGTTTTATAATTTTTTCCAAGCCAAAGCTCCCAATGTCCCACCTGGTCTAAATGTATTACTTTTACACAATCTACTTCTATAACATTGATATACTGTACTACCTACCATAAGTTTATCATTCTTTTTATAATTATTACCAGCAACATACGCTGGTACTGTTGGAGTTGGTGTTGGTGTTGGAGTTGGTGTTGGCGCAGTATCTACTAAAGGATCATACTTAATACTTATAGTATTATAGTTTTTATCAGCAGTTTGATATACATTCAGCTCAGTAGTACTAGGGCTAACTACTCCACTTGCATCTTTTGATCCTGCAATAATAGAATCATTAAGTTCTTGATTACTTACCTCATTAATTCTATCAGCTAAAGATTGTAACAAACTTCCATATGTGAAATTATTAGGTACTGTAAGTAATTCATACTCTATTAATTGAGAAGTTGTAGAATCACTAACCTGTAAGCTTATTTCATCACCAGCTTTAATATCTTCTGGATTAACACTAAAGCTAGTCATAAATTCTGGATGACGATCTGTTGGTGTTGTAGGGCTGTCTCCTGGTCCACCAGTATCTCCTTCATATTCACCTACATACTCCCAAACATTATTATTACCAGGAATATTTCCTCTCGTCCACCATTTATTTCTATAAATTTTACCTTCATAGTGAACCTCTTGGCCAGATTCAGCATATACAGCATTAGTATCCCAAGCAGGAATTGCATCAGAATCAGGAGTTCCTCCATTAGAATCTTCAGTAGTAGGTCTAACTTTGCCTGCTAGATTAGGATCATCTGTAAAATACACATCTACTAAATTATAGAAGCTTGCCGCAGTATCAGCCACATCCCAAACAGATGCTATAAGTGCAGGACCTGCTCTTCCACCTGGAATAGTACACGTAAATGTTAAGCCTTCTCTATTAGGTCTATCAGGTACTTGCCAGTATGGTTGAGGGTTGTAACAATTTAGTTTCTCAAAATCTGAGAACTTCGGTTTAGTATTTACATCCCAGCTTGGTTTAGTAATATAAAACTCAAATGATCTTGAACTATGATTTGCAGTAAAATACCAGGTAATATCCAATGGTTGTCCAGATCTTATATATGTTTTTGTCCATCTACTTTCACTCTGATCATTTAAGTTTTCCCATTTACTTAACCCAGCATTCCCGATCTCTTCATCTATTCTACCAGATTCAAACAATCCATCTCCTGCTTCTATTGATTGTGGCTCATATTGTACAGATACACAATTTTTATTATCTCCATTTGCACAAAACAGCCCCCTAGATGAAGGCGTTTTTACATATCCATGAGAATATGCCTGCGAACTTGATAACAATACTAAGCCGGTCAATACCGTTATTTTTTTAATCGTAACTTCATAATCAATCCCTCATCGTTTAAACTACACAGCATTCATTTAAATGCTGATATAAATGATAACAATTATTATCTATATTACAAAAACTAAAAAAATAACCCTTTATCGAAGCTTAATATTCTAGAAAACTAACTTTTTCATTTAGAAAAAATTTTTGAATAATTTAAAAATAATTTCTAAAAATTTAAAAATAATAATATAAATATTTTTAAAAAAATCTGGACTTTCATTTCAACAATGAAATAAATATTAAGAAATTCTTATTGATATAATAATTTTAATAAGTAATTTATTAGAAATTTATTAGGTTCTGTGCACAAAAAATATAAATTAGATTGAAAATAGCTAAACCGTTGTTATTTAAAAGTTGAAA
>NZ_JBGCTX010000109.1:0-3611 GCF_041102755.1 Francisella sp. 19X1-34 | reverse complement strand
AAATTGATTGATTCTAATTCTTTGACTTAGATTTGACAACATATTTATAACTTTAGGGGGTTAAGAAACAAAGCCGTTAAATACTTACTCCTCTTTTTCCCCAGGGGAAAATCTTTTAAAGCTTCATCAATGGCAAATTCTGATTCCGCCATATTGACGGATTCTATAATAAAAGAAAAAGATATAAATATTAACAATTAAATAAAAGTTATAAATTTAATATGTTTAAAAATATAAAGATTAATCTAATACAAATATCATTAAACTTAAATTGTTTAATCTATTGATTTTTTAACAAAAATATATTAAATTGAAGAAAAAGCGTTAAATGTCGAGTGTTTTATGGGATTAAGATTGTCGCAAATATCTAATTTATCTGGAGTTAAAAAACATACTCTTAATGCAAGAGTTAATAATAAATTCGAAAAACAAGAGTTAGAAAGGACAAATGGTAATCAAATAATATTAAACTCAGAGCAAGTCAGGAACATTCTTTCAGAAGAACTAATAAATGACATGGGAAAGATAATTTATATTGGTAATCTAAAAGGAGGTGTTGGAAAAACAACTCTTTCATATCTTTTATCTGATACTTTAAGTGAAATAGGACTAAAAGTTTGTTGTATTGATTTAGATGTTCAAGCAAATTTAACCAATTTATTTCTTAATAACGATGTAGAACGTCCTGTTTTTTATGATCTGATTGATAAGAATATAAAGATAGAAAAACTCCCAATAAAGGTTAAAGAGAATCTTGATATAATCCCCTCCTCTTTAAAAAATAGTTTAATTGAAAAAGCTTTGACAATACAGGCTCCAAAACATCATTTAAGTTGGTTTAAAAAACTATGTATTAATTATTTAAGAAATACTTACGATGTAATTATAGTAGATACCCCACCTAGTTTAACAACACTCAATTCTGTTTTTTCTCTTTCCCTGATTAAAACTGATAATGTGATAATTCCTGTAAACCCAGAGGAATTTTCTATTATGGGGGTTCAAATGTTTGTTGAAGATATTGCGGATATACGAAAATCCTATGAAATTGAAGATGAACCTCAGATATCTATTATTATGAATAGATTCTTTCAGAATCAGAGAAATAATCTTGAGGTTTTAGTTAAAATGAGCAAATTATTTGATGGATCTTTATCTGAGGTAATTATAAGAGATATTGCTAGGCTTAAAGAAGTTATTAATAATAAAGAAAGTATTAAAGATATTAAAAATGGCAAAGATATATTAGATACAATTTATGGATTATTAGTAGAAACTAAAATAATAAAATCAGCAGGGGAATAAATATGTCAAGTATTTTAAAACTAAATGAGCTTTTAAATTCTGCTGAGAAAAAAGGTTATGGAGATAAAACAAAAGTCACAAAACCTTGGGAATTTAAAAATGAAAAGGATAAAACAGGAAGTATTACAACTTCTAAAAAACGATTAGAAAGTAACGATGATTCTAGTATTATATATGAAGTTGATCCTAATGATATCATTAGATGGTCTGAGAAAGATAGGCCTGAAAATGAACTAGGGAATATAGAAGAGCTTGCAGAAAGTCTAAAAGCAATAGGTCAGCAAGTACCATGTATTGTTAGGCCATACAAAGATACTGATAAATATGAATTAATTGTTGGAGAATGCAGGTGGAGAGCTTCACAAATAGCTAAAATTAAATTAAAAGTGATTATTCACGATTTAGATGATAGAACCGCTGCCCTAGTTCAGGCTGTAGAAAATGAACAAAGAAATGATTTATCAGATTATGCTAAAGGAATGAGTTATGCAAAAAAAATAGAGTCTGGGTTATTAGTTCAGAAAGACCTGACAGATATATTGAAAATAAGTAAGCAACAAGTAACAAAACTATTATCATTTAATAAAATTCCTGAAAACATTAATATTGCAATTAATGATTATAGAAAAGTCTCTGCTAGAACTGCTTATGAAATTAGTAGATTGGCTAATAAAGGACAAGAATATCAAAATATACTTATAGAAAATGCAGATAAAATTAGAGAAGGGAAAATTGGGGCATCGACAATTATAAAGCTTGTAGAAAAAGGATTGTCTAAAAATAAATATTCTTCTAAAAAATATTTTTCCACAAGTGGAGAACATATATTTACTATTAGAAATGAAAATAATAGGAAGTCAATTTACTTTTCTAAAAAAATAAGTGATAAATTAGATGAAAATCAATTATCAGAATTTATAGAGGCAATAATGAAAAAAAGTGTCTAATAAAAAGTTGCCACATGGCAACTAACAAAAAAGGCCGCTTGAGGCGACCTTTAATGTGGTTAACTAAACTAGAAAACCAACTTGCAAATCTATTTTAGTCTAGTTAACTCCAAAATACAAATATTTTAAACTGTAAGGAGTTAAAGCTATGTCAACTTTATTTCACAAGGGTAATAAGATATTAAGATCAGAAATTAAAAATAACAATTTTGCAAATATTGCTGATTTTTTATATTTTAGAATTCAAATAAGTAAGTATAAAGATAAAGAAGGTAATACATTTTTTTTATTACCAAACGTTGAGTATTTAGTTGAAGAAACAGGCATTAAGAAAAGAACATGTGAAAGAGCTATATCAGAACTTGTTAAGAGAGGATTTATCTCTAAAACTAGAACTAGATGTTA
The DNA here is from genome assembly GCF_041102755.1 of Francisella sp. 19X1-34. Taxonomy (NCBI): domain Bacteria; kingdom Pseudomonadati; phylum Pseudomonadota; class Gammaproteobacteria; order Thiotrichales; family Francisellaceae; genus Francisella; species Francisella sp. 19X1-34. The sequence goes on along the minus strand of NZ_JBGCTX010000109.1, from coordinate 954 downwards.
TGATGGAGCAGTTAGGCTTAAAATATTTATTACTAATAAATTTATAAATTTAATGAATAATATAAACTCTTTAACTGAAAAAAAATATTCTGATAACAAATCTGAATCTAGTAATATTACTGTTGATTCAAGAAAAGATGACAAAACTGAAATATCAAGTTCATCAAGTGAGAAGAAATTAGTTATGAAAGAAGAAAATTTATTAGATAATAATATAGCAAACGATATTGTTAATAATGTTAAATTTTCTTTAGAAGATCAATATACATTTCAATTATCAGAGATATTAGCCGATAAATATAGTTTAGATTGTAATGATGTTTTATTTTCTTTGATAGATTTAAAAGAATCTGGATTATATAAATGTGATTTTAAACTTATAGAAGATGCTATTAAAGTTGCTAGAAGAAATTGTACTGGTGAGGATGTATTACCATCAGGTGAAATATTTAATTCATATAAAGCAATAGAGATGGCTGAAGATACAAGAGAAAGTATATTAACAGCTAGGCAACAATTAGCAATACATCAGATGCTTAATTATTTGAATAATAAAGGCAAAGCTTTAATCTCAAATATTAAAGAGGTATTTTCATGGATAGAGTTTCAAATTACTAATCCAGAGTATCAATTTAAAGGTTTAGGATTTAAACATTGTTTAAATATTATTAGAAATCTATTGTGTGATTCTAGTAAGCAGCAGTACTCTAAACCAGTAGGGTTTAAAGGTGCTCGTGAACAATGCAAATGTTAGTAGAATTTTGAATATATTGCTGTTACGTGACACGAAGGTGTTAGGATGGTTCATTACCAGGGTGATAAGGTGGTATCTTAGCTAGGGTGTTTGAATTACAAATGTTTTTAATAGTGATTAATTAATGGCTTTGTTTCTTAACCCCCTAAAGTTATAAATATGTTGTCAAATCTAAGTCAAAGAATTAGAATCAATCAATT
>NZ_JBGCTX010000108.1:0-3619 GCF_041102755.1 Francisella sp. 19X1-34 | reverse complement strand
TAACTAGATATTCCTGCAATACAAGAAATAGTATTATAATCTACAAAATTATTATTAATAGCAAATGATAAAATACCCTCATGTTCAACCATCACACCTTTAGGTAGTCCCGTAGTACCTGATGTATATATAACATATGCCAAATCTATTGATCTACTTTGTGGAGGTAGATTCTCCTTATCTTCTTGATCATATACATAGCTTTGATCTTCACCTGAATCAATTGATATCAAACTAAGATCTTTAGCTATATAATCAAACTTATTCTCTAAATGACTCTGTGTGATAACTAACTTAGCTTGTGTATCTTCAAGTATATGTCTAAACCTATCTTGCGGATAGTCATGATCCATCGGTACATACGCCCCTCCAGCTTTCATAACTGCAAGTATACCTATCACCATATCAAAACTTCTTTCTAAGCATAACGGTATTAATATATCTGGAGCAAGCTCTTGATTCGTTACTTCCTTATACTGCCTACGGATGTACCTTGCTAATTGGTTTGATCTTTGGTTAAGTTTCCTATATGTAAGCCGTTTATCTTCAAATACTAATGCTACATTATTAGGATTCTGTTTAACTTGCTCCTCAAATAATTCATAAACCGTCTTATCCTTAGGGCAATCTCTATCTCTAGCATTCCATTCATATACTATCTCCTGATAATCCTTTTCTGAGAGAAGAGTGTATTCTTTAATCTTAGTTTCTGGACTTTGTATTAACCTATTTAATATCCCTTGATAACCATTGGCCATCCTTTGTACTGTATCTTTACTATACAAAGCAGTAGCATAATTAAAGCTTACTTGTAACTTACTATTACTATCATCTATAAAACATTCTAAATCAAACTTAGCTATCTTATAGTTATTATAACTATCTATTGGCTTAAATAGCTTACTTCCTTCTGATCCAAAACTCTGTAAACCAAACATAACCTGAAATATAGGATGCCTACTTTGATCTTGCTCTATATTTAACTCACTTACCAATCTCTCAAATGGTAAATCTTGATGACTTTGTGCCTCTATTAAATTAGTGTAAACTCTATTAACTAATTCTAATATATATTCATTACCATCTATCTGCTCTCTTAATGCTAATGAATTTACAAAGAAACCTATTAAATCCTGTATCTGACTATGATGTCTATTAGCTATTGGTGTCCCAATCACTATATCTTCTTGAGATGTATACTTATGCATCAACACATAAAATGCACTCAACATTAACGAATATAATGATGTATTATTCTCTCTAGCTATCAATCTTAACTTATTTGATATATTTTCATCTATCTTAAAGCTAATACTATCACCACTATAATCTATCTTTGTTGGTCTAGGATAATCAGTCGGAAGATCAAGTGTTTCGTACCCTAATAACCTATCTCTCCAATATCCTATTTGCTTCTCTAATTCACCTCCCTGTAAATATTCCCTTTGCCATACTGCAAAGTCTTTATATTGGATACTTAGTTCAGGTAATGTTAATTTAGTATTATTTGTATAATGATCATAATAAGCAGTTAATTCTTTAATAAGTATATCTATAGACCAACCATCACTTGCTATATGATGCATATTAATTAATAACTTAATATCTGTCTCTTCTTTATATAAAGATACTCTTATCGGATAATCTTTAGTTAAATCAAACGGTGTATTAATATCACTATCAATCTGTTTAGATATATCTATATCTTTATAGCCATACTCATTAATTACTAAACTATCGTTTAATACAACTTGATAATCATTACCCTCATTATCTTGCCTAAAGACATTCCTTAATACTTCATGTCTGTCAACTATTGATAATATTGATTGTTTAATAGCTTCTACATCTACACCTTCTCTCAAAGACACCAATATTGGTATATGATAGGCATTACTGCCTCCTTCATATTGCTCTATAAACCATAAACGCTCCTGGGCAAACGATAATGTATATTTATCTAAGTCAGAAATATTAAAAATAACTCTCTTCTTAAAATCATTCTTAGAAAAGATTTTATTTTTATTTAAAACATTTATTAAAAGTTCTTTATTAGTCCTTATTACTTCTCTATAAAAGTTTATATTTTCTAAATTATCTGGAAAAAAAGCCCTAATTGTAAGGTCATCCTTCCATAATAAAATATTATTTTTTTTAAAAGTGTATATAAGATTCATTTAGAATATCTCCTCGAAACCTATCTCTATATTTGAATTATTAATTATTGCTAGGTTTATTTCTGATAAGTAAGAAAGTAAGTTTGATATGTTTTTATATCTAAATATACTGGCTACACTTAGCTCTTTATCTAGTTCTTTCGAGAGTCTATGTGACAACTTAATCGCTAATATACTATTTCCACCTATCCTAAAGAAATCATCTGTAATACCAACTCTCTCTAAACCAAGTACTTCAGCAAATATAGTACACAACTTCTCCTCAAGCTCTGTAGCTGGTGCTACATAACTATCTTCATTAACAAACTCAGGGTCTGGTAATACCTTACGATCTAACTTACCATTAACTGTCAATGGCATTGAGTCAATCTTAACCAATACACTTGGCACCATATATTCTGGTAATACCTTAGATAATTGATTAAGTATTTCTTCTTGAGTTAATGACTCTACATCTGATACATAATAACCAACTAAGTACTTATTATTATTCCTATCCTTAGCTAATACACATGATTGCTTAACTCCAGCTATAGCAGATAACTGATTTTCAATCTCTCCTAATTCAATCCTATAACCTCTGATCTTAACCTGATCATCATTACGGCCTATATATTCAATATTACCATCTTCCAACCATCTAACTAAATCTCCTGTCTTATACAATCTTGTATAACCCTTAGCTATATCACTCTCTGTAGCAAATGGATTAGATACAAACCTCTCTTCAGTCAATTCAGCTCTATTCAAATAACCCCTAGCTAAACCAGCTCCTCCTATATATAACTCTCCAATCACGCCAATTGGTGTCGGCTGGCCTTGTTGGTCTAAGATATATAGTTTAATATTATCAAGTGGTTTACCTATATTAATAACATTATTATCTACTTTTCCAAAACTACTCCAAATAGTACTTTCTGTAGGACCATAACAATTAATTACTTTTTTAAAGTTCTCTTGTAATAAGTCTCTAGTATTACCTCTTAGCCTTTCTCCGCCAACTAAACAAAATATATCTTTATAACAATCTTTAGCATTATTAACTAATAAACTTAGAACACTAGGAGTTTGTTGAATCATATTAATGCTTTCTAGATGTTTCTCATTAATATTGTCTATTTGGGAAAGATATATACTTGAACCGGTTATCAATGGTAATCCATATTCTAAACCAAATATATCAAATACATATTCCGTTAAACTTAATATATTATATTTATTTAGATCTAAATAACTTATATTTCCTTGTAGGAAATATGATAAGGATCTATGCTCAACCATTACTCCTTTAGGTAACCCAGTAGTACCAGATGTATAGATAACATATGCTAAATCTGTTGAGATGCTTTGAGAAGCTAGATTCTTTTTATCCTCTTGATCATATACATAACTTTGTTCTTGATCTGGATCAATAGATATCAAACTAATATCACTAGCTATAT
>NZ_JBGCTX010000107.1:0-3677 GCF_041102755.1 Francisella sp. 19X1-34 | reverse complement strand
TTCTGGGTATCTTTTGTAAGCCATTTCTCTCTCCTTTTTCTGACATCAAAAGTGTCCCAAATTGACGGGATAGATCATCGTCCTATAATTTTCTTACCTGGGACTCTCTGTGATCAAAGATTATTTAAGCATCAGCTAGAATACTTCAGTAAGTATAGAGATGTTTATGTCGCTAATTTTAATAGTTGTAAAACTATCAAAGAAATGGCTGAAGAAGTACTTAAACTTACTGATAGATGCTTTGATCTGGTAGGACTATCAATGGGAGGTATTGTTGCTTTTGAAGTAATTAGGCAAAACAGCAATCTAGTAAAAAGTTTAGTATTGCTAGATACCAACTATGCTGGAGAAACCGATGTAAATCGCCATAATCGTCAAAAGCAACTATCTCAGGCACAACATGATGAAGGTTTTAACTATCTAAAACTAATAGAAGATTTATACCCTAAGTATGTGGCAAAGAAAAATATAGAAAATAAGCAATTATATTTAGATGTTATAAATATGGCAAGAGATGGTACCTTAAAAGCCTTTATGAACCAATGGAATGCTCTAATGACAAGACCTGATAGTTTGAGGACGTTAACAGAAATACGCTGTCCGACTCTTATTATTTGTGGTGAGGAAGATATGTTAATTCCTGTTGAAAAGCATAAGTTTATGAATGAACAAATTAAAGATTCTGATCTTGTCATATTAAAAGAGTGCGGTCACTTGAGTACTCTAGAATCACCATTAGAAGTTAACCAGACTATACAAAAATGGTATAGGCAAAGAGAAATTTGATTATTAAGAAGTATAAAAAATGAATATAACTCATACTAATTTTAAAAAGGCCCTTAATTCAGGAGAGATAATATTAGGAACATTTGTAAAAACTCCTAGTTTAATGCTTAATGAAGTACTTTCACAGACATCACTCGAGGCTTTTTGCCTAGATGCTGAGCATTCACCATTTGATAGAAAAGATTTAGATATGGCAATTTTTGCATTTAGGAGTAGAAATAAACCTTCTCTTGTAAGGGTACCAAGCAAGCAGGATCATCATATATTAAATGCTCTAGATTGTGGTGCAACGGGAGTGATTATTCCTCATGTGGACTCAGCAGAGGTAGCTAAGAAAGTTATAAAAGCTACTAAATACTGTACTGGAGGTCGAGGATATGCCGGATCTTCTAGGAATGCAGAATATGGAGGTTTAAATATATTTCAGAACCTAGAGAATAATAGAGAAATAACAACTGTAATAGCACAAATAGAAGATAAGCAAGCATTAGACAATATAAAAGAGATAGCCCAAGTAGATGGGCTTGATTGCTTATTTATAGGCATAATGGATTTGACAATATCTCTAGGTGCAAATTCTCCAAAAGATGACCAAGTCCAAAAAGCAATAGAACATATCTGTGAAGTTGCAAGAAAAGCAGGTAAGAGGCTAGGCATCTTTTTACCTAATACACAGGATTTAAATTATTGGTTTAATAAGGGAGTTACACTCTTTCTTTTATCATCAGAGCATTCACTACTTAAACAAGCTTGTGCTGCTATGGTAGAAGATGCAAGGGATAGCTTAAGAAATAGAGTATAAAATTAAAAATGGAGAAAATAATGACTTTAGAAAATGTTTCTTCTACTTTGAGAAGTAGAATTTTAAGAAATGCTGAGTTAGAACCATGCAAAACAGCATTTATTGATGCTAAAACCCCAGGTAGTGATCAAAAGGAGAATTTTTGTTTAATTGGAGGGGGCGTCTCAGAAAACCCTGGTCAGGTAACACATATTAAAATTCCCCATGGTTTCGATGTTGGAGCGGCAAGACAACCTAAAGGTTGTAAGAACTCACATCATACACATGATACAGAAGAGATTTTTGTAGTACATAAAGGCTCTTGGAAGTTTAGCTGGGGGCATGATGGAGGTGACGGTCATGTAATATTAAATGAAGGAGACACTATATCTTTACCAACTGCTGTTTTTAGAGGTTTTGAAAATGTAGGAGATGGTGATAATTTCTTATTTTGTATTCTAGGCCAAAAAACAGATGGCACAGCAGGTAAAGTAACATGGGCACCTTATGTATTTGAAAATGCTAAGGATCATGGTTTAGTTTTACTAGAAGGTGGTAGGTTAATAGATACTTCTTCGGATGAAAAAATTCCTGAAGGTGCAAAACTTATGAGAGCAACAACAGCTGAGGATGTAGCTAAGTATAAGCCTTTTAGTCATGCTGATATAGCAAAAGGAGTTTTATTAGAGTCTGAATTGACCGATCAAATCTGTGAAACTGGTGGCTTAAATAGCTTTGAAGGAGTTTTGGAAATACCTGTCATTGGCCCTCAAAATGTTAATGAGTCACTAAGTAAAGGTAAGATTGATTGGTCACATAATTTTGTTTTAAGGCGTTTAAGACTAGAGTCAGGTGCTATAGTCCCTGAGCATAAGCGTTTTGAAGAAGAAGTTCTTTTTGTCCATAAAGGGAGTCTCCATGTCAAAACTTCGGAGGGAGAGTTTAATTTGCATGAAGGAGATTTATTTACTTGTCCTATAGAATTAGTACGTGAATATTCTAATGTTACTAGTGAAAAAGTAGATGTTATTGTAGCTCGCCGAGGAGACCATCCAAGAGCAGCTGAATTTAAGTAAAGGAGTAAAGTATGACAACAAATACTAATCATCAAAAAAATAAACAGTTAGTTTGGAGTTTCTTGCAAGAGTTAAATAATGCAACTCCAGATAATATTAAAAATATTTTTAGTAAGTATCATTCTACAGATGCTACTTTTAATATAAGTTATCCATTTAATATAATAAAAGGTATCGATAAATATATAGATATCTTTTGGAAAGATTTTCTACATGCTTTTCCTAATAGAACTAGGGTTGAGAGTGTGTACTTCTCAGGTGATTTTGATGATAAACAGTGGGTTACAGTGACTGGTAACTATTGTGCTGAGTTTGAGCATGATTGGCTTGGTATACCGGCAAATAACAAAATAACGTATATTCGTTATGGAGAATTTTACCAAATAGAAAATAATAAGATTGTTGATACATATATACTATATGATATTGTTGACATTATACGTCAAGCAGGTATCACTTTATTACCTTCAAGCTTAGGTACCGAAATTCCTTTTCCATTGCCTCAGACACAAGATGGGATACTACTTAATCAACAGCCTGATGAAGCATCAAGAGCATCACTAAAGTTAGTTGAGGATATGATATTTATAGGTCTAAGAGATAGGTCTAAAGATGAATATGCTAGTAGAGGCGCAGAACGCTATTGGCATCCTAAGGTAATGTGGTATGGACCATGTGGTATTGGTTCCACCAGAGGAATAGATGGATTCCAAAAGCAGCATCAAGAGCCATTTATTAGAGCATTTCCTGATAGAGTAGGAGGCAATCACAAAGCTAGATTCGCAGAGGGGAGTTATATTGCCTCAACAGGTTGGCCAAGTATCAATGCAACACATACTGGAGAGGGGTGGTTAGGGTTGGCTCCAACAGATAAGAAAATCACTATGCGAGTTATGGATTTTTGGAGAAGAGAAGAATCCCTACTAGTTGAGAATTGGGTCTTTATTGATTTTCTCGATTGACCCTTTACAGACTTTTGTGTAAATTTTTCATAGGCTACCAATCCTATCTTCAAATTTAATCATAAAATGTGC
>NZ_JBGCTX010000106.1:0-3694 GCF_041102755.1 Francisella sp. 19X1-34 | reverse complement strand
GTTTATTATTTCTCCAATTAAAATCAATAATTATAAATATTTAGACATGAAGTAATTATCGAACTGAGGTTAATATATGTTTTTTTAGCGGCTATTTTCTTTGTTAATTTGGAAATAAATGCTGTCGCAGTATTGCTTAATAATATATCTAGATATTTAGATATATCTATAAGTAGTGCTCAATGGATTGGCAGTATATATATGGTATTTTTTTCATCGACTGTAATTATCGCTGGTAGACTTGGAGATATATATCATAGTAAGAATATATATCTTATAGGTATATATGTTTTTTTTCTTTCTACACTTGGTTGTGCTTTTTCTAATGGTCTTACTATGTTAATAATAATGAGAATCTTACAGGGGGTTGGAGGGGCTCTTGTTTGGCCTAACGCAGCATCATTGATTTTAAAACAAACAGATGTATATCCTAAAGGTAAGTTAATAGGGCTATTTACAGCATCAGTTGGGTTAGCAATAGCCGCAGGGCCTGTAGTAAGTGGCTATTTTACTGATCTATTTGGTTGGAGAGGAATATTTATAATAACTGCTGTAGCGATGTTAATAATATGTGGCTTTCATTTTTTTTATAAATCAAATTTTACTTCAGAAAATAATTCAAAAAAGGAGGTCGATTATTTAGGGGTATTGATTACTTGTTTATTATTACTAACAATATCTTTTTATTTAAGTTCATTTAACTCAATAACATTATATATTCATCTTTTATATTTAATAACAATTGTTGTACTAGGTTCTGTGTTAGGAGTTTATCTAAAGTATAAAAATAATCCAATTATCAAAATTAATTTATTCAAGGATCGTAATGTATTAATAGGTTGTATTTGTAGATTATTATTCCAAACTGTTTTTATGGGCTTCACGTATTCATTTATAATTTATGTATCAAATTATTTTCACCTGTCTCCGTTTAAGGCAGGATTGTCATTTATTTCCTGTACTATTTGTTTGTTTATTTTAGCTTTTGTTAGTGGAAGGTTGATAGATTTAAGAATATCTATCTATAGTATTACTTTAAGTGGGCTTGTACTAATGATATTAGCATATATTATTCTAAGTTCTGGATATGGAGATGGTTCAGTTTTATTCTTAGAATTTCTTATTATTGTATTAGGGGCTGGGTATGCGATAGCGTCACCATCATTACTTGCTATAACAACAAAATCAACTGATAATAGTAATTATGGCTCGGTTACAGGGATGTACTTTATGTTTAGTACATTTGGAAATGCTATAGGTATAATTATAGCTGGCCTGTATTCTCAGCATGTGGTACAAAGCGGTGTTGTATTGGTGAAATTTTCTAATGTTAATATTTTATACGGTATAGTTACCATATTCATTTTTTTGGCTATTTTAGGCTTGAGAATCTATAATAGCCTATTAAAAGATATTTAGTCATTCTGTCTATAGAATAAATAACGTTTCCTATTTTTAATTAGATGTCTATACACGAATAATTAATAAAATAAGCTAAGCTCAATAGTTGCTAAATATTTAATAGTAATTTTATCTACTCATCGATATGATTTGACATAAGAATTATTTAGAAAGTATTAGCCTTAGTTTTTAATAAAAAAACATAAGAAAATTATGATATATCAACATATTATTGATCCAATACTATTTGTTGTTGGGTTTGTGGCATCTGTTACAGATACAATAGCTGGTGGAGGAGGTTTAATAACCTTACCAGTTTTATTATTTAGTGGATTACCTCCAGTACTTGCTTTTGGAACAAATAAGTTTCAGTCAGTTATTGGTCAAACGTCATCTACATTATTTTTTTTAAAAAAGAAATATGTAAATTATAAGTTAATAGTACCTTGTTTTATATTTGTTATTTTTGGATCTACAATAGGAACTATTGTACTTTTATTCATTTCAGTATCTTGGTTAGAGAAGTTGATACCTATTCTTTTAACTTATGTTTTAATACAGATGATTTTGACGATATTTATAAGAAAAAATAAGCTAGAAAGTGATATGTTAAATCCAAATAAGACTAAGTTTATGGCTATGGGAACATCAATAGGATTTTATAACGGATTTTTTGGCCCTGGAACAGGATCTCTTTGGGCGATTATGCTGATGAAATTTTTTCATATAAATATAAAATCAGCAATAATGTATACAAAACCGTTGAATTTATTAGGAAACATTAGTGCTCTAATAGTTTTTATTATCACTAGTGAAGTTAATTATACATACGCTATTATTATGGCTGTTGGAGCTTATATAGGTGGCAAATTTGGAGGCTATATTGTTTCAAATAACAATATGAACTTCATAAAAATGATTTTCTTTATGATTCTTTTTATTAGTACAATAAGCACTTATTTTAAGTATTATTGATTTTAATTAGACTTTATTAAAGTGACAAGTATTATTATCTCTACTTGAATAATAAATATACATGCAGTAATGGTTTTTATTTACAGAACTAACTAAAAATAAGTACTAAGTTGCTGTGTAAAAGGCTGGATAGTTAGTTTAACCAGACTTAATATTTAATACTAATGATATATTTAAGTTTGGTGATAATATAATGAGTACTGAAGGTGACGTTATAAATCTTTTTTCAAGTGAGTCTTATCCAAAAGAAAAAGAAATCAAAAATGGTAATATTATAAAATACTATAATGATGGTATTGTTGCTATATTTCCTAAGGCTGTCAAAGATTCTCAACCAGCTATTATAGTTTCAGCAGGTGTTCATGGGGATGAAGCACTTCCTGTAGGTCTGGTATATAACCTTTTTAAAGATCTTTTAAATAATTTAACAATCAATCGACCATTAATGATTATATTGGGTAATTTAAAAGCAATTGAGCTAGGCGAACGTATGGTCGAGGTTGATTTAAATAGATGCTTTAACGTTGATGAGGATACTTCAAATTCATCAATAGAACATAAAAGGGCATTTGATATTACTGTAGCAATAAAGCAGTTTAAAGAAGATCTAGATGTCCATGGTATTTCAATAGAAAAGCACCTTGATTTACATAGCTATAAATTTGATGGTCCTTTTGATGAATGTTTAGATGATGGCACACAGTTTGCAATTTGTGTTGCAGAACAACCTTATAATATTAATCATAAAAAAATCTTAGATGCTTGTAACATTAGAAAAATTGTTATAGATATTAAAAATATGGAAGGAACTTTTACATCTTTTATGGTAAATAAATACCCAAGTATTACAAGCATAACTTTTGAGCTTGGAATTAGTAAGAAGTTAAGTAAAAATAATCCACCAAGTTTAGAAAATATCCTAAGCTATCTTCTGGCACAAATCTCTGAAAAACATAATCAAAATAATAAAATAAGTTCTAATAAAATTGATAAATATAGATTTTATGATACAGTCACTAAAAGCAGTGAAGCTTGTAAATTAAGTACTGACATATCTTTAAAAAACTTTACTAAGTATAATAAGGGAGATATTGTAGCTTATGATGATGGGCAGGTATTATATCGAATTCCATCAGAGAATCATACTGTACTTTTTGCATCGCCATTTAGTCCTCTAGAAAGACCTATTACTTTTATATTAGAAAAAGTATAAAAGATAAAAGTCTAATACCTAATGTAACTTATGACCCTTTACAGACTTTTGTGTAAATTTTTCATAGGCTACCAATCCTATCTTCAAATTTAATCATAAAATGTG
>NZ_JBGCTX010000105.1:0-4126 GCF_041102755.1 Francisella sp. 19X1-34 | reverse complement strand
AACATAAAAAAATCATATATTACTTTTCAGTATATTTTAAACAATTTTAAAATTAATATCAGATTTCAACAGTCCCTGAATATTATTTTCTAACATTTTCTTTACGACAGCTTGAGTGATCGTATATAGAGATCTTACATTAAGGTTTAGTAGTTTATCGAGCTCTTGATTTGTGATATCTAAGAATGGTTTGGGGATATTTGAACCCATATTATTTACAAGGATATCAACGCTATCTAGTTTATTTATATAGTCTATAAATTCATTGCTAGTTCCATCTATTGAGAGTATTTTAATTTTTCCATCAGCCTCAGCTGAAAGCTTGTCTAAGTCACTTTGAGTTCTAGCAATAGCAATAACAGTTGCTCCTGCCTGGCTTAATGATAAAGCACAAGCTTTTCCTATACCTTTTCCAGCACCTGTGACAAGAGCTATTTTGTTTTTAAGTAAGTCTTGATTAAAAGGGAAGTTTAAATGCGACATTATAAAACAGAAAGTTCATTTATTATAAGTTTAACTTTACTTTAAATAGTGCAAATCTAAAATATTAAATAGCAATATTTTCTACTATAAACATTGTTGATGTTAGTTATTTAGCAGACTAAACTTAACTAGAGTAATTATTGTACATTCAATGCTCGTCCTAGTTCAGAGTTTCAAAGATTAAAAAGCGGTTATTATAACTAGTCTGATATGTTCAGATAGGCTAGATTTACTAATAAATAATACAAATGAGGAGATAAAATGGATAATAGGTTAGATGGTCACTTTGATAATGCCAAATCTGATAGTGTTCAAACTGCTCGAATGAAGGGGTTTGATAGTGAGTTTATAGATATAGTAGATTATATAAAGAGAATAACTTATAGAATATGGGAAGGTAAGCAAATAGGCTTGTGCTATGACTATTACTCTGAAGATTGTCCGGTATATACTTTAGCTGGTGTTTGTGCAGGTTATAAAGTTGTAACAGAAAATACAATTAAGACATTAGCATCTTTTCCTGATCGTACGTTACATGCAGACAATATAATTTGGGGGGGAGATGATAATGAAGGCTATCACTCCTCTCACTTGATAAGCACTCATATGACAAATCTTGGAGATAGTGAATATGGTCCAGCAACTGGAAAAAAAGCAGTTATTCAAGTTATAGCTCATTGTATTATTAAAGATAATAGAATTATTGAAGAGTGGCTTGTTAGGGATAATTATGCTCTATGTCAGCAGCTTGGTTATGATCCTATTGAAGTAGCTAAAAAAAATGCATTAAGTGATCAGGATAATGCAACAAGACAATGGTTTAATTCAGAAATCAAACGTTTAAAAGGATCCGCAAGCAAAACTAGACTTCCTATAATCCACGAAGATTCTAATCCAGAAAATCTTGTAAGGAGCATACTACAAAATGTTTGGAATGCTAACTTATTTGGAGATATTTTCTTAGCCTATGCAGAAGATGCTCGTTTATATACAACAAGAAAGCGTGAGCTAAATGGGCATACTGAAATTTTGCAATTTTATATAGAGATTTTAAGTACATTATCTGACCTGAACTTTTCAATTGATTATGTTTGCTCTAACTCGCCTACTACAAATACAGATGTTGCTGTACGATGGAGTTTGGTTGGTAAACATTCCAATTTTGGAGTTTTTGGCCCTGCAACAAATGAAGATATTTTGATTATTGGTGAGAGCCATTATCAGATAGTTAATGGTAAAATATATCAAGAATGGACAGTATTTGATGAAGTTGCTGTACTAACTCAGGTTGAACGTGTTCGTATCAAGAAAAATAGTTGTATAGAAGATTAGATTATTTATGTTAGGCTTTTGATAATACTTTTTGCCATGATATTTATTTTATTTTTAATCACATCAGAAAGAATCTCATCTTTTTCAAGAATTCTTTGACCTTCTACTCCATAAAACTCAACATTGCTAATATCCATACCAATAGCATCAGCTAATGCTAAAGATGGAGCAACACCAACACTATGTGAAGATAAAAAACCATCAAAACTTAGAATGTCTTTTGCCTTAAAGTAGAACTCTGTTCCAGGTGTAACTTTTGCATATACAGCATCTACTAGGATAACTTTATCATAGTCACTATCTAAATAAGTCAGTAAATTTAACCCAGGCCTGTCAGCACTTTCTACAGTTACATTTTGGATATTTTTTTCTTTTATAATTTCAGTAAGTTTATCTGCGACAAACCAACCAAACTGATCATCTGCAAAGGGAGAGCCAATGCCAAGTATTAGAGTTTTTTGTTTCATTTTTTACCTTTTATGATAAATAAGTTTATGTAGAGTAGCAGCGTGCTCAGTCCAAAAAAGACAAACTAATGATCTGTCACTACAAATATTATTTTAGCTTTCTTCTTGAATAGTTGTTTGCAAATTTAAACATAAAAAACACAAAGAAGATAGTAACTAAGCTAAATCCAATAATAGGAGAATTATTACTAATAAAATCTGTGATTAAATTAATTGTTACTACATTTGTATTTAGTAATCCTAGTAGTTCAACTAATGAGATAATATAAGCAGCAGTTATCATAATAGACAGTATTATAATGTTATAACGATAAAATCTCTGTTCTTTTGTATTTATACGCAAAACTTTTGACATTAATGCCGCATCAATAGAATCTACTATAATCATGCCAAGAGCAAATGAGATAGGTAGTAGCATAACATACCAAATAGATAAGCCATTTAGGATATTTGCTGCAGCCATACTTAAAAGAGCAATTTCAGTAGCAGTATCAAACCCTAAACCGAATAGGAAGCCAACAAAGTACATTTTATATGGTCTATCTATTATCCTTATTAAAGGTCTAAAAAGTTTTGTTAATAGTGAATTTGAAGAGTGGTCATGTCTAGAAGAGTCTTTATTTTTTAGAAGGTTTCTTAGAGACATAAGACTTATTGTACCTGTTATTAGGAGAAATATTGCCGATACAACAGTTCCAAAAAATGCACCAATATCCAAAACACTTGTTTTTTCGATATTTGCAAAGCTAAAACCTATAACTATAAGTAAAGTAAGTAAAAAGACAATTGTTGAATGGCCTAGGGCAAAAAATAATCCAGTTTTAAAACTTGCTCTATTTTGAGCTATTAGTTGCCTAGTTACATTATCTATAGCTACTATATGATCTGCATCAAAACCATGTCTAAGGCCTAGCATAAAGGCAATACCAACCATACTAAGCATTTTAAGATCTTGGGTTGTTAGAAATAGTAGTAATGCTAATATTAGTATGGAAAAAGTAGCTACATTACTTTTCATAGAAGCTTCCTTTTAATATAACTGATATTTAATGAATTTTAATTATACCTGTTACATAATCCTTAGCAATATAGTCTTGAAGCAGCTTCTTTAATATAAAACTCATAAATTTGGGTACTACCTTGTTACAAATATAGCGCTTTGATCGATATACTGGTTTTATAAAAGTCGATATTTTACTTATCGATAAAGTTACTTTATGAAAATAAATAATGGAATTATAAAATGTATAAAAAATTACAACTTAAGAATAGTGAAATAAATTATTTAGATAGTGGTGAAGGCTTTCCAATATTATTTGGCCATAGTTTTCTCTGGACAAATAAAATGTGGCAACCTCAAATAGAAAGCTTAAGTAAAAGTTATCGCTGTATTGTTCCAGATTTATGGGGGCATGGCGATTCTGGAAGTGTGCCAGAGGATACAGAGAGTCTTGGAGACCTTGCCAATGAGATGTTGAGTTTATTAGATCATCTAGGCATACAAAAATTTGGAATAGTAGGACTTTCTGTCGGTGGCATGTGGGCAGTAGAGATGGCATTAAAAGTTCCTGAAAGAGTTAAGTTTATGGTTCTTATGGATACTTTTATGGGGATAGAGCCCGAAAAAAGTAAAAATGAATATTTTGGTATGCTTGATCTTATTGGAAAGATGGGTACTATTCCCGAGCCTATTATTACACAAGTAGCACCAAACTTTTTCTCAAAGTCTACACAACAAACAAAACCAACACTTGTCACAGAGTTTAGTAATAACCTCAGTTCGGAATTAAAAGCATTGTAAATTAAGGGTTTAGTAGTGTTTTTAGGTTAAAATAAGCGAAAAA
>NZ_JBGCTX010000104.1:0-4132 GCF_041102755.1 Francisella sp. 19X1-34 | reverse complement strand
CATATATAGGAATGATTAAATTAGCTTGTACTTTTATTTGGCTTCGATGAAAATTTATTTTTGTGCACAGAGCCTACATAATTCACAAAAACTATATCAAACCTAATATAAACTCTTTATTAAGCAATGAGTATATAATCGTATAATAATTGCAACTGAGTGTAGTCACTGTTATTCTAGAAGCAAATAAAATTGACTTAAATTTATTATGTCTCAGCCTGAAATTAAATATTTAAAAGACTATAAACCAAGTAATTATCTTATAAATGAGACGCATCTAACATTTAATCTAGATGAGTCAAAAACAGTTGTAACAGCTGATTTACATATTAGTAAAAATCCTGCTAATAATGACAGTAATTCGTTAATTTTAGATGGTGAAGATTTAAAACTACTATCAATAAAAATAGATAATAAGGATTTATCAGACTCTGATTTTGATATAAATAATAATCAGTTAACTATCCATAAAGCTCCTGAAAACTTTATATTAAATACTGTAGTTGAGATCAATCCATCTGCGAATACTTCTTTAGAGGGGTTATATAAGTCTGGAGAGGTGTTTTGTACGCAGTGTGAGGCAACTGGTTTTAGAAAAATTACATATTATTTAGATAGACCTGATGTGATGTCTTCTTATACTGTCAAAATTATTGCTAATAAACAAAAATATCCTGTTATTTTATCTAATGGAGATAAAATTGATTCTGGAGATATTTCAGATACTTTACATTTTGCGACATGGAAAGATCCTTTTAAGAAGCCTTGCTATCTATTTGCACTTGTTGCGGGTGATTTAGCAAGTATAAAAGATACTTTTACTACTAAATCAGATCGTAAGGTTAATCTTGAGATCTATGCATTTAAACAAGATATTGAAAAATGTCATTATGCTATGCAAGCTGTAAAAGATTCAATGAAGTGGGATGAAGAGAGATTTAACCTAGAATATGATCTTGATACCTTTATGATTGTTGCTGTACCTGATTTTAATGCTGGAGCAATGGAAAATAAAGGTTTAAATATATTTAATACCAAATATATTATGGCTAGTGATAAAACAGCTACAGATAAAGATTTTGAGCTAGTTCAAAGTGTTGTAGGACATGAATATTTTCATAACTGGACGGGTGATAGAGTTACATGTCGTGATTGGTTTCAACTAAGTTTAAAAGAGGGTCTAACTGTATTTAGAGATGAAGAGTTTACTTCAGATTTAAACTCAAGAGATGTTAAACGTATAGATGATGTACGTATTATTAGAAGTGCTCAATTTGCAGAAGATGCTAGTCCAATGTCGCACCCTATTCGTCCTGAGTCGTACATTGAGATGAATAACTTCTATACTGTAACGGTTTATAATAAAGGTGCAGAAATAATACGTATGATTCATACCCTACTAGGTGAAGAAGGCTTCCAAAAAGGTATGAAACTATATTTTGAAAGACATGATGGACAGGCTGTTACTTGTGATGATTTTGTGAATGCTATGGCAGATGCTAACAATCGTGATTTTAGCTTGTTTAAAAGATGGTATAGTCAGTCCGGTACTCCAAATATAAAAGTTAGCGAGAATTATGACACTCAAAGTCAAACTTATAGCTTAACACTAGAGCAAGCTACTCAACCAACTGCAGATCAAAAAGAGAAACAAGCCCTTCATATACCTGTTAAAATGGGCCTTATTACTCCAGAAGGTGAAAATATTGCAGAGCAAGTTATTGAGCTAAAAGAGCAAAAACAGACTTACACTTTTGAGAATATTTTAGTAAAACCAGTAGTTTCATTGTTTAGAGACTTTTCGGCACCTGTCAAGGTTGAGCATAAGCGTACTGAAAGTGAACTATTGCATATTGTCAAATATGATAATAATGCCTTTAATCGTTGGGATTCTTTACAGCAGTTAGCTACAAATATGATTTTAACTAATTCTGATGTAAGCGATGAGTTCTTGAATGCTTTTAAATCAATTTTAAATGATAAAGAATTAGATAAAGCATTAATAAGTAATGCTCTACTAATACCAAATGAATCTACAATTGCTCAGGCAATGCCTGTGATTGCGGTTGATGATATTGTCTTATCACGCAAAAAAGTTGTAAACCAGCTAGCAGATAAACTAAAAAATGACTGGTTAGCTATATATCAAGAATGTAATGATAATAAGCCATATAGTTTATCAGCTGAGCAAATAGCAAAAAGAAAGCTAAAAAGTGTATGTTTAAGTTATCTAATGAATGCTAGTGACCAAAGCCAAGGTACTAAGTTAGCGCAACAATTATTTGATAATGCAGATAATATGACTGATCAACAGACAGCTTTTTCGGCACTTCTAAAGTCTGATGATAAACAAGTTCGTGATAATACTATTAATGAGTTTTATAACCGTTGGAAGCATGAGGATTTAGTTGTAAATAAATGGCTAGTATCTCAATCTCAAATATCTCATGAGTCAGCTTTAGATATAGTTAAAGGCTTAGTTAGTCATCCTGCGTATAATTCTAAAAATCCTAATAAAGTTTATTCACTTATTGGTGGATTTGGAGCTAATTTCTCACAATATCATCGTAAAGATGGCTTAGGATATGCTTTTATGGCTGATATGGTTCTAGAACTTGACAAAACTAACCACCAAGTTGCAGCTAGAATGGCTCGTAGTTTAATGAGTTGGAAGCGTTATGACTCTGATAGACAAGCTCTTATGAAAAAAGAACTTGAAAGAATCAAAGCATCAAATCCTAGTAAAAATGTTTTTGAAATTGTTAGTAAGAGTTTGGAGTTGTAGTTTTTTGTATATCTATTATAAGTCTATTTTTATAAAATAAAAAACAGTATGACTTAACATCTATAGTCATTCCCACGTAGGCGGGAATCTCTCAAGTAACCAAGAAATCCCCGTGTCAAGCACGAGGATGACGAGGGTTTTCTATGGTATTTTTTTACTTATAAGATAGGAGTATTATTAAATAAACAGTTTTAAATATTCTTTAAGTAATTTTTTTTATTTTAAAGAATATTCAAAAAACTTAATATTTTATTATAAGTTCTTTATGGACCATATTAAAAGAGTATTATAATAATGTATATTTTTGGATACATTAGAGTTTACGCCAATCGTAACCAGCGCATTTGTAGTGAACGCAGCGAACGAAAAAAGCGTCTGAGTTTATTGTCTTGTTAGGGATAATTTACATCTGTTTTCAATGCCTGCGATACGTAGTTTATTAACGATATAGCCTTGAGGCTATTTACTTTGTTTCCATAATCTAGAAACTCTCCATGTAATACCGTATGCCTATTAAGTAAATTAAACCCTTCTTCTCGCTCATGCTCAGATGCACCTATTGGAGTACTTTCTGCCAACGGACTTAGTAGTGCTGCTTTATATGTATCCGCTGCGATTTGCTCGACATATTTTGCTGTTCGAGGTTTCGGCGGCAGCTCTTTAAAAGAACGCTGCAATTCCTCAAAGGCAGGACTAATGATGCCACGGAGAGACTTTTGATATTGTTGTATTTGTTTTGTAAAAGGACTTAAGTCAGGCAGATTATAGTTTGGTAGTTTTATACTTTCGAACTTCTTCTCCAGTCTCCTTTGCTCTTCAAGAAAGGGTTCTAATGGTGACTTAAGTGCTTTCTGTAACTCAAGAGTTGGACGTATGGCTTTTTTTATAGCCCTCTGCGCTTTAAGTACTGGCTCTAATTGCCCTTGAAGTCGATCAGATATTTGCTTCCATTGTTTGAAATGTTTTTCTAGAGCATCCATAGCGTTTCTATTCATTGCTTTGGAACCTTTTTATCCCTAACGCCCACATAAACGGCGCACGGCTCTTTGCACATCCTGCGACCGATAGGGAACGAATTTAATGTGCTTGTTATATGCTTGCACCGTTGCCACCAAACCGTACACCACCCATTTGAGAATGGCTTTTACTCGCCACGCAAAAAGTATTGATCTCGTAGCCGTGCATAGTGCACTAATTATTTTTAGCCAAGTAGTAATATTATCTGGAAATATCACTCGAATTCCTTTTGCGTATAACAATTGCTCATATATTAATTAACCTCAGTTCGGAATTAAAAGCATTGTAAATTAAGGGTTTAGTAGTGTTTTTAGGTTAAAATAAGCGAAA
>NZ_JBGCTX010000103.1:0-4170 GCF_041102755.1 Francisella sp. 19X1-34 | reverse complement strand
TTCTGTAAATCCCTTATTGTTATATTTAAAATATATAACCTAATTAAAATTTACACAATTATCTGTAAAGACCCTATAAAAACTCTACAATTTCTTCAATCTTTTCAATAATATTTCCATGATGTGCGTCAACTTCTTTTATAGCCAAACTATTTACTGCTTTGGATATATTATTATCTTTTAGAGTTAATATATAACTATTTAATTCATTACTAATATTTTCAATGCTAGTATCTGGTATTGTAGCTTTTAATAGAGTTACTCTAGATTTTAATAATTTATTAGACACATTAGTCATAGAAAGCTCTTTCTCAACATTAATTGCATTTATAACTTTATTTACATAAATTTCATCATACTTATCTAACATATTTTTTTTAATTTTATTCTTATAATCATCTAAATTAATACATGAGCCATATTCTGCTATTTGAGAGTCAGGAATAACAGAATCTAGTAAAGTCACTTTAATATTATCATATCCTTTAGATTCTAGTATGCTAGCCATCTCCAATGCTATCCTTCCTCCTAATGACCATCCTAATAGGTGAATAGGCTTATTATTAAAACTATATTTTTCTAAATATTGATTTAAATAATACCTTGATAACTTATTAAGTGATGAAATTTTATTTTTTGAAGATATATTATAATTGTCTATCCCTATAGAATTAAATTCATTAGCTAAATTATCAGCTAATGTACTATAAACCTCGCATCCAGCAATTCCTGGGTGTATTAATAACATATCTGGAAGATTGTTATTATAAGATTTATAAAAAGGCTTAATAATACCTAATGCTTCAGACTCAAATATAAATTTCTTAATATTCCTAGTTCTAAATATATCTGCTACACTTATTCGTTTACCTAATTCTTTAGATAACTTATGTGATAATTTAATAGCTAATATACTATTTCCACCTATCCTAAAGAAGTCATCGATAACACCAACTCTCTCTAAGCCAAGCACCTCTGCAAATATATTACATAATCTTTCTTCAAGCTCTGTAGCTGGTGCTACATAACTATCCTCATTAATAAGCTCAAGAGCTGGTAATGCCTTTCTATCTAACTTACCATTAGCCGTTAATGGAAACTTATGCATTATCCTTATTGAGGATGGAAGCATATATTCAGGTAATACTAAAAGCAACGACTTATAAACAAATTCAGAAGTTGTTCTAAAAAAATCATTTTCTTGTGTTTTTATAAATTTATATTCAAAAATGACCCCAGGTTCACAATATCCCCCAATACCTTTATCTAAATCTATAGTTAACCCATTTAATAAATCTTTATGTGTATATACCCCTGACTTAGGGAATTTCATATTTAGACATTTTTCCCAAAAATCAATGTTTGCTGTAATATATTGTGAACGTTCATTAATCTGCTTTAATTCCCCTCCTAGTTGTTGATTCTTTTTAAACCAAACATCACGATAATAATTATTTTTATTCTTTCGAATACAATAATCTTTTATATCATCTAGAGGATATTTATTTTTTCTTAACGGTCTTAATGAAGAAAATACTTTATTTAAGTTATACTGGTTTGCAAGTTTAAAAGCATTTTCAATTAATCTATCATATAAATCTAGACTTCTATATTTTCTTATAACTGTTGCAGACATACAAATTAAGGAGTTTGGTTTACTATCATTAAAACCTAATTTAAAGATACCTTCCCAAGTCTTTGGATATTTAGGATTAGTATCAGATATATATATAGGCAAACAGTTACAAACTGCTGCAACATTATCATCTTGGTCTACTATTACTAACTGATACTTTAAATATCTTTTGTATAACTCTGCCCATAACAAATCTTCTTCTTTATCTAAAAAAAAGTATTCTGGCCATGACTTTAATTGAGTCTCTACAAACTTTTGTTTTAAATCAGGTCTCTGCTCTAATGAATATATATAAAAATCATATTCTGAATTTTTATATACTCTAGAAGCTTCTTTATTTAATTCAATATATGAATATAAATTTCCTTTGATTGCTGTTGTGATACTATTTGAAACAGATTCTAACTTTCTTATTTGTGTATCAATCTCTTCTAACTCAATCCTAAACCCACGTATCTTAACCTGATCATCATTGCGACCTATATATTCAATATTGCCATCTTCTAACCATCTAACTAAATCTCCTGTCTTATACAACCTTGTATAACCTTTAGCTATATCACTCTCTGTTGCAAATGGATTAGATATAAACCTCTCAGCTGTTAATTCAGGACGATTCAAATACCCCCTAGCTAAACCAGCTCCTCCTATATATAACTCTCCAACTACTCCAATTGGGACTGGTTGGTGGTGTTGGTTCAATATATACACTTGAGTATTGTTAATAGGTCTTCCTATATTTAATTTTTCCGAACAGTCTATCTCACTTATAGTACTATTTACTGTATATTCAGTTGGACCGTATGCATTAAATATTTTTATTTTACTATTATAACTAGCCCAAAGTTTTACTAAATCTAAATTAAAACTATCTCCTCCAAAAGAAACTATTCTTATATATGATAATGGATTTGTATAGTCTTCTTCAGTATCACCTAACAGCCCAGCAAAACTAGGAGGTAGATTCATAATAGTTATTTTATTATCTCTACATAACTTAATGATCTTATTAAAATCTTGACGAGCTTCATTACTGCTTATAATAAGTCTTGCTCCAGAAATTAAAGTAGGAAATATTTCTTCTACAGACATATCAAACGTATATTTAGCAAACTGTAATATTCTATCTATATTAGAAATTTCATACATATTACTCATATACTGAGATAAATTAATTAAAGATTTATGCTCAACCATCACCCCTTTAGGTAAACCAGTAGTCCCTGACGTATAGATAACATATGCCAAATCTGTTGAGCTACTTTGTGGCTTAAGGTTTGTAGTTTCTTCCTGATCATATATATAGCCTTCTTTGCTTGAGTCTATCGATATCAAACTAATATCACTAGCTATATAATGAAGCTTATTCTCTAAATGACTCTGCGTGATAACTAATTTAGCTTGTGTATCTTTAGTAACATGTCTAAATCTCTCTTGTGGATATTCAGAATCCATAGGTACATATGCTCCTCCAGCTTTCATAATCGCTAAGGTACCTATAACTATATCCATACTTCTTTCTAAACATAATGGTATTAATGTATCTGGGGCAAGCTCTTGTTTAGTTACTTCCTTATACTGCCTTCTTATATATCTAGCTAATTGATTTGATCTTTGGTTAAGTTCCTTATATGTAAGCTCTTGACCTTCATATACTAATGCAACATTATTAGGATTTTGCTTAACTTGCTCTTCAAATAGTTCGTATATAGTCTTATCCTTAGAGTAATCTCTATCTGTTTCATTCCAGTCATAAACAATCGTCTGATACTCTTCTCTAGAAATATTAATCTTAAAATATTCATCTAGATTTATTGGGGAATCTAATGTTATATCATTATCCTCTGATATAGAACTTATAATATCTATTATATTGCCTACTCCTGAGTCTTCTGACAACATGAAACTATCTTCATACCCTTGATTAATATAAATTCCATGCTCTAATATTAATAAAAAATTCTTTATATTATTGCGCATATTAAGCTTTGAGTATAAAAAATCTTTATAACTATAATATATAGCTACATCAACATTTCGATCTTTAATAGACTCAATAATATTATTTCCTAAATTAATGACTCTTCTTTTTAACTCACAATAGTTATTACAACTCTTATCAATAAATACAGATAAACTCTTCATAAAATAATTTATATTTTTTCCTTTAAGAAAATTGTAGTTTTTCTAAAAAGTGAAGTCTTTAAATTATCTAGCAAATACCTTAATCAATAAAACTCTCCAAGTCTTATTATTCATAAAAAAAGATTTACTTATAATAACTAAAATCCTTTTGAAATAAGAATTAAACAATATATGTTGTAAAAAGATACAAGTCGAACAAAAATACTAAACAACCCACACTCTTTTATAAATATCGATAAGTCATTTAGATTTTTTTAACTCAATATGATTCCCAAATTAATGATGTAAGATATGCCTTATCTTATATTATGCCTAGGTTCTGTGCACAAAAAATATAAATTAGATTGAAAATAGCTAAACCGTTGTTATTTAAAAGTTGAAAGGCAGTA
>NZ_JBGCTX010000102.1:0-4235 GCF_041102755.1 Francisella sp. 19X1-34 | reverse complement strand
ACTTTATGTAATATATTTGCAGAGGTACTTGGTTTAGATAAAGTAGGTATTACAGATGATTTCTTTAGGATAGGTGGCAATAGTATATTAGCTATTAAGCTGTCACATAGGCTATCTAAAGAATTAGATGAACAGATAAGTGTGGCGGATATATTTGAATATAATAATATAAGTAAGTTATGTAGTTATTTAGAATCTAATAGTATAGCTAAGATAGTTATACCTAAAGCTGAATTAGGCACATATCCATTATCCTTTGCTCAGGAGAGATTATGGTTTATAGAGCAGTATGAATGTGGAAGTAATGCTTATCATATACCTATGTTAGTATCTTTGAAAGAAGGTATAGATGTAGAAGCTCTTAAACAATCAATAGAATCGATAGTAGCAAGACATGAATTATTAAGAAGTGTATTTAGGCAAGATGATGAAGGTAATGATTATCAAGTTGTATTGAATGATAGTTTAGTTATTAGTGAGTATAGTTATAAAGATACAGATATATCTAAACAAATTGATAATGATATTAATACAACGTTTGATTTAACTAAAGATTATCCAATAAGAGTATCTTTATATGAAGATGAATTAGATACTAAGTTATTAATTAATATGCATCATATAGCTAGTGATGGCTGGTCTATAGATATATTTATTAAAGAGTTAAATGCTTATTATGATCATTATACAAATAAAGCTGCATTAGTATTACCTAAGTTAAGTATTCAATATAAAGACTTTGCATTATGGCAGAGAGAGTATCTTGATGGAGAGGTGTTTGAAAAGCAGTTAGATTATTGGAGAGGTAGATTAGAGGGGTATGAGACACTTAATTTGCCTACTGATTATGTAAGGCCGATTAAGATAGATTATACAGGCTCTAGTGTAGGATTTGAGATAGATGAAAAAGTATCAGCTAAGTTAAGGGAGTTAGCTAAAGATAATAGTTGCTCATTATATACAGTGATGTTAAGTGCATTTTATGTATTGATGTATAAATATACATCACAAGAAGATATAGTGATTGGAACACCTATAGCCAATAGGCATCATAGTCAGGTACAGGATTTGATAGGTTTCTTTGTAAATTCATTAGCATTGAGAGAACAGGTTAATGGTAATGGGAGTATATTAGAGTTAGTTAGTAGGGTGCATAGTAATCTAATAGAGGCACAGTTTCATCAAGATTTACCATTTGAGAGATTGGTAAAAGAGTTGGATGTAGAGCAAGATTTAAGTAGACATCCGGTATTTCAGGTGATGTTTGGCTTACAGAGTTTTGGTGGAGAAGATAATAAATTATTTAAGCCAGTACTGGATAATAATGTTTATAAGATAGAGAAGTTTGATCTAAGTTGTTTTATAGATGATGGAAAAGATACTTTATTAGGATCAATTAGTTATGCTACCTCACTTTATAGTGAAGCTACTATAGAGAGATTAGTTGAATCATATAAGAGGATATTGAGTAAGTTAGTAAATGATAAAGAAACAAAGATAAAGGATTATAATCTTTTATCTAAAGAAGAATATCAAACAATAGTATATGCTTGGAATGAGACGGATAAAGATTATCCTAAAGATAAAACAGTTTATCAATTGTTTGAAGAACAAGTTAAACAAAATCCTAATAATGTAGCTTTAGTGTATGAAGATCAACAATTAACATATAAAGAGCTTAATGAAAGATCAAATCAGTTAGCTAGGTATATAAGGAAGCAATATAAAGGTATAACAGATCAAGAGCTTAAGCCAGATACGTTAATACCATTATGTTTAGAAAGAAGCTTAGATATGGTTATAGGTATACTTGGGGTTATGAAGGCAGGAGGAGCATATGTACCTATCGATCCTGGATATCCAGAAGAGAGGTTTAGACATATACTGGAAGATACGCAAGCTAGGTTAGTGATCACACAGAGTCATTTAGAGAATAAGCTTGATTATATAGATAGAGATATTAGCTTAATATTTATTGATCCAAGTAAAGACAGTTATGTATATGATCAAGAGGGTAAAGAGAATCTACCTTCACAAAGTAGTTCAACAGACTTGGCATATGTTATATATACATCTGGGACTACTGGATTATCTAAAGGTGTGATGGTTGAGCATAAAGGTTTTATTAATTATAACCAGAATCAGATTAAATATTTTAATTATCCATATGATAAGAAGATCTATTTAATGCAATCTTATGCATTTGATACATCATTAGCTTCTATAAGTATAAGTATTTTATCGGGAAACACTCTTTATCTAGCAAATGAACAAAGTAAGTTAGATGTAACTAACTATATTGGTATGGATATTGCATATATTCCACCAGCTTATTTAGAATCGGTAGATATTAGCGCTCTTAAAGGATTAAGTCATATAGTTGTCTCTGGAGATAAATTACATGGTGATTTTCTTAAGGAAACTACGTGTAATATTATAAATGAATATGGACCAACAGAGAGTACAGTATGCGCTAGTATCCATAAATATAAAGAAAGAGATATTAATACAAATATAGGCAAACCTCTTGATAATATTAAGTTATATGTTTTAGATCAGCATCAGCAACCAGTTGCTATAGGAGTAGTAGGTGAATTATATATAGGTGGATTTGGGTTGGCTAGAGGTTATTTGAATAGACCTGAATTGACTAAAGAGAGATTTGTGACTAATCCATTTGCTACAGAGGAGGATATAGCTAAAGGTTATACAAGGTTGTATAAGACCGGAGATTTAGTTAGATGGCTGGAAGATGGTAATATTGAATATATAGGTCGAAATGATGATCAGGTTAAGATTAGAGGTTATCGTATTGAGTTAGGAGAGATTGAGAATCAGTTGTCTGCTATAGAGGGAATTAAACAGTCATGTGTATTAGCTAAGGATAAAAATAATAATAGGTACTTAGTTGGCTATTATGTATCAGATGAAGAGTCATTAACTCAAGAAGAAATACTTAATCAATTATCTAAGGTATTACCAGAGTATATGATACCTAGTGTATTAGTTGAGATTGAATCAATGCCATTGACTATTAATGGTAAGTTAGATCGTAAGGCATTACCAGAACCTGAATTTGTTAATGAGGACAATTATGTAGCCCCGACAACAGAGCTTGAAACTACTTTATGTAATATATTTGCAGAGGTACTTGGTTTAGATAAAGTAGGTATTACAGATGATTTCTTTAGGATAGGTGGCAATAGTATATTAGCTATTAAGTTATCACATAAGTTATCAAAGGAGTTAGATAGACGGGTAAGTGTAGCTGATATTTTTAGAACTAAGAATATCAAAAAACTTATATCTGAAGCTGGGAAATTAAGTATTATTAAACCTTTTTATGAATCTTATAATAAGAACATTCCAGATATATTACTAATTCATCCAGGGAATGGAGGCTGTGAAGTATATAATACATTAGCTAGTAGCTTAATTAATAAATATAATTCTATTGGAATAGATAATTATAATATATATTCAAAAAATAAGATCTCATCTCTTAATAAGCTATCAAAATACTATTTGAGCCGATATTTAGAAAACTATAGTTTTAATAATAAACCTATTCATCTATTGGGATGGTCTTTAGGAGGACAAATAGCATTAGAGATGGCCACTATTTTAGAATCCCAAGGTTTTGATGATATTAAAGTGACTTTATTAGATACAGTTCTTACAGATAATCGACTAAACCAATATAAATCATCTATTGATGCAGATGAACATAAGAATCAGTTAAGAAAATATATGATAAAGGACTATGATCATAATTATGTAAATAAAATTCTAGAAGTTTGGGATATGGAGAGTGAAATTTCTAATACACATATTTCTAATAAGTTATTAAAATCTAAGGTAACTCTATTAAAAGCCACAAAATCAGATATTCGGTTTGATAATAATATTAGTAATAAGTTAGGTGATTATATATTATCTCTAAAGGATAATAATATATCAGAAGTGGTACATGATTTGACTATAAAAGAAGTTAACGCACATCATGGAAATATCCTTGAAAAAATAGATGAAATCTTAAAAGCTTTATAACATTCCCATAAAGGAACGTTTATAATATGATACTATTATTTTATAAGCAATTATAAGAAGCTACACAAAAACTATAAGGCTCATTTCCATTTAGTGTTGTTGTAGAAACTGGGTCTTTACAGATAATTGTGTAAATTTTAATTAGGTTATATATTTTAAATATAACAATAAGGGATTTACAGAAT
>NZ_JBGCTX010000101.1:0-4244 GCF_041102755.1 Francisella sp. 19X1-34 | reverse complement strand
CGGTTTTTCGCTTATTTTAACCTAAAAACACTACTAAACCCTTAATTTACAATGCTTTTAATTCCGAACTGAGGTTAGTTATAGTTATGTGGCTAGTTGTAAGGCTGACAATATTTATTTTTATACGATATAACTATATTCTATTTAAGAAGCTATCTTATTATCAAAATTATTATAGTTGTCCACAATTGATTGTAGTTAGTCTTATTTTTGATATTTCTATGTAAATAATATCTATATCATTTAGTACGTAAATCATAGATTGAGAAATAAAGAAAAGGAATAATTATAATGAAAGTTTCTATTATTGGTGCGGGAGCAATTGGGTGCTTTTTAGCATCTCGTTTAGATGTTTTAAATATTAATTATGAAATGTTATTTAAAGAATCTAACCTATCTGTATCAAATCCAAGTTTTACTATTGATGGTGCAATTAAGTATCATGTTAATAATATCAATTATATTACGGATTATAGAAAAATTAGTGGTGATATTATCTTCATCACAACTAAATCATTTAGTAATGTAGAGGTTTTCTCTAAACTTCGAGGGCTAAAGAACAAGACTATTATTTTATTCCAAAACGGAATTGGTGAAGAGGATAAGTTGGCTAAGCTAATATGTCCTAGTAATGACATTGTTGCAGCTACAAGTAACATAAAAGTGACTAAAAATAATGATACTGTTACATTATTTACAGATTTATATAACTTAACATATGCATACTTAGATCAGCCTAAAAATAAGCTTAGAATAGACTTATTGTTTGAAAAAATATTTTCTTCACTTTCTTTATGTAAAACAGTTTATGAAGCAAGGTTTAAAAAGCTTGTAATAAATACTAGCTGTAGTGGCTTATCAGTTATTACTGGAGCTGATATGTATACAATGGCAACAAATAATAAGTTTTCTAAACATATTATTAAAATTGCTGAGGAAGTGGTTGATGTGGCTAAAAGCTATGATGTAATACTTGATAAATCTTTTATAAATAACATTCTACAGATTTTATCTAATCCTGATTATAAGGGATCTTTTTTTAGTATGAAACAAGATTTTGAACAAAAAAAGCCATTAGAAATAGAAAGTATATATACTAACTTTATTAATTTGGCTGATAATGCAGCAGTTTCAGTACCTCATACAGTTAAGCTTTATAACAAGTTGTTAGATTTAAATAATTATTAAATCTATATGAACATCATTTTTAGCTTTTATATTTCTATACCATCCTAATTTTTCCTTAATTTTGAATAATATTTAATAGTTCATTTGTTGTATAGTTATGGATCTATAACTAATACTATATTTAAGTTTATTACCCAAGGTCTAATATCACTTTAATTGTCCATAATTGGTTGTAATTAGTCTAATTTTTGATATTTCTGTGTAAGTAATACATATATCATTTTAGTATCTAAATACAATCTAAGAGTATTAATAAAAGGAGATATATCATGAGAAAAATATTGGTGACTTTAACGATGTTAGTTCTATCATTTACTTATGCAACAGCTATTGAACATGCTGGAAATATAACTTTTATAACTAAACGAAGTATTGATTCTAGATATATCAAAATAAGAAATATGGAGGATAGAATTTCTACCATTCATAAAATTAAGAATGCTTAAAAAAAGCTAAAATTTAAAATAGGAGGCTTATATGGAGATGAATATATATGAAGTTATAGTTTCAGGAGGCGGACCTTCTGGAGTAGCTACAGCTATTGAGTTAGGGTTACATGGAATTAAGACTTTAGTTTTAGAAAAACATGATGAGCCTATGTATTCTGCTCGAGCTCAGTTTCTTAACTCAAGAACAATGGAGCTAATGTTACGTTGGGATACATGCGATGCATTGAGAAAAGAAAATATGTTAGATATCTCTAACCTTATATGGTGCTCAGGGTTAAATGGAGAAACCTATTCCTCTGTCGAGATGAGAGAGTATCATAATAATCATTCACCAGAGGAAAGTATTCATATTCCATTGTGGGTAACTGAAGGAGTTTTAAGGTCAAGATTAAGTGAGTTAAATTCAGTTAAAATGTTGAAAAACACAGCAGTTACTGAAATTAATAATCAGAATGATGATCTTATACAAGTAAAAACTAAAAATCGTAAAACTAATCAAACAGAAGAGTTTTATGCCAAATATGTTATTGGCTGTGATGGTGTAAATAGTGTAGTGCGTAATGCTTTAGGTATTAATTTTAGTAAACTAGCTTCAGGAAGACGTATGACTAATATACTCTTTGAAGCTCCTGATTTATTTAGCAAAACTAAAATTGATAAAGCTATGGTATATTTTACTATAAATAATCAGCACCCTGGAGTTGTAGGTACTGTTGATCCTAATAATAATCTTTGGTATTCACTTTTTTATGATGAGAGTGATACTAAAAACATCGAAGATTTAGATATTGATTCTATAATCAATAAAATGGTTGGTTTTGAGTTTGATAAGAAGATAGTTAGTGCTACCTATTGGGATATGCAAGTTAAACTAGCAGATGCGTATTCAAAAAATAATAGGATATTCCTTGTAGGAGAGAGTGCACATTCCTTTGCTCCAACAGGAGGCTTGGGTTTAAATACTGCTTTTGGAGATGCATCAAACTTAGCTTGGAAGTTAGCTCATGTAATAAAAGGTAAACTACCAGAACCTGTACTTAGTACCTATGAACAGGAAAGAAGATCTATAGCCTACATAAATTTAACTAAAGCTGAAGAAAATGCTAAAGCTTTAATAGACCTTAGCTTAGAGCTATCATCTGAAGAGTATACTCAAGCATATGCTAACTTATCAAGAAAACATGCTCTTTCTGCAGGTATAGGTATGGGCTATGCTTACTTTGACTCACCTTTAGTTAAGTTACATGATGGTCAATCTACAGAACCTATGGAACAATCAAAATATGATCCTAAAGATTTACCTGGATATTTCTTACCGAATGTAACATTAAATGGGAAGTCTATATATAGAACTCTTTCTGCGACTGACTGGACATTGATCGTTTCAGGAAATAAGTGTGATATAAATATAAATGGTATTAATGTTATAGAGCTTCCTAAAAATACTTATTCAAGTACTTATATTTTGGTTAGGCCTGATTGGCATATATCTTATGCAAGTAATAAGCTTGATATAGATACTATAAACTGGCTTGTTAACTTTGGTAAATAATATAATAAGGATTTCTATTATGAGTAAAAAAAAAAATCATTAATGTCTTTGTTGTTTATTCCTGGTAATAGGGCTGAGCGCTTTGACAAAGTTAAAGATACAACAAAAGCTAGTGGTATAGTTATTGACTTAGAGCATACTATTGCTGAGATTGATCAAAAGAATAAAGCTAGGATTAGCACTATCGAATATCTAAAAAAAGCTTCTAAAGGGAAAGAAGACTTTAAATATTGTCTTCGGATCAATAGTTTAAGTACTATCCATGGTTTTAGAGATATACTTTCGCTTTTAGAATCAGATGTTGTTCCTGATGTTTTAGTTTTACCAATGGTTGAGTCAGCAAATACATTGCACCAACTTGATAGCTTATTTGAAGATAAGGCACCTTCATATATAGCTTTGATAGAGACTACGGAAGGTTTTAGAAATATACATCAGATAGCTCATTCAAGTAATAATCTTGTAGGATTAGCTTTAGGAGGAGGAGATCTTACTTCTGAATTAGGGGCATCTTGTTCATGGGCTACATTATTATACTTTCGATCGCAATTAATTGCGGCAGCTAAGAATGCTAATCTTATAGCCTTAGATGTCTCTTTTAACGATATAAGAGTTAAAAGTGATGAATTGTTTAAAGAGGAAGTAAGAAAGATTAGGTCACTAGGCTTTGATGGGAAGCTTTGTATACATTCTAGGCAAGTAGATATGTTACAAGGAATCTTTAATATCCCTGAAGTAGAAGAGCATTTAATTGATCTAGGAAGTTCTGAATTTGACCTTTAGGTAAAACTAAGTTTATTTAACCTTTGCCAATATTTAGTGTTTTTAAAAAACAGAGAGAGCTTATATTTTCTGTTTTAATTAACATACTTTTATTACAAGTTTAGAGCCATTAAGTTTTATGATTTACTATTGAACTTCAAAGCCATAAAAATAACTTACAAAGGCTTCTAATTTTAAAGTCCAAAATTTTATTATTTAACCTCAGTTCGATAATTAGTTCATGTCTAAATATTTATAATTATTGATTTTAATTGGAGAAATAATAAACTGAG
>NZ_JBGCTX010000100.1:0-4602 GCF_041102755.1 Francisella sp. 19X1-34 | reverse complement strand
ACATAAAAAAATCATATATTACTTTTCAGTATATTTTAAACAATTTTAAAATTAATATCAGATTTCAACAGTCCCATTATATAATCCAACTTGTAAATATGAGCTCAAAAGTAAACCAAAAAATATTAATACAATGATGCTAAATAATATATAAACTCTTTTTAAAACATCGTAAATATTACTATTAAATAGATATTTACATGCTATATAGAAGTAAACAGTCATATAAATCATTTCAACACGTAAAGCTAAACCAAACATAATTAAAAGCATAGAACATGAAACAAGAATAAGCGCAACTAACGTAAGTACTTTTGTTTTTATATTTTCTTCGTAGATAGATGTTAGTATGATAGACAAGATAAATGGTAAAGATAGCTCCCAACTTGAAAAAAATATTCCGATAAAACTTACAATATGTGTTATTAAGTATAAAAATAAGCTTTGCCCATTAATCATATTACTTTCACGAACATAATTCCCAGGAGCTGTTATTAGAATTACCGTTGAAATCACAAAAGGAATAAAAAAGAAGAAAGTATTTTTGTTAATCTTTTGTTTTTGAAGTAGTTGGTGAACAATATAGCATAAGAATAAAATAAATATAACCATAGAAAAAGCCACATTATATAGCCCTATGATAACACCTATTATGAAAGATAAAATTTTAATTTCTTTTTGCTCAACAAAACAGTAATAATAAAAAATAATGAGTAATGTTAATCCCCATAAATATTGTATGCCTACTGTTTTCCACATTGAGTGTGCAATAAAACCAGATATCATAAAATATGACATAAATATACCCAAGTATACTATAAATTCTTTGCCAGGTATCTTATCCTGACCTTTTGTTATAGATTTGAATAAAAATATAATCAAAGATGTCATAGCGAGAGCATTTATAATATCTAGTAAATATATTAAAGATGGATAATCCTTATTAAAAAAGAAATAAACTGGAAGTTGTGCAGATAACCTACCAGTCCAACAAAAGTAATCATGTTTTAAATTCGCAAAAATAGTTCCATTATAAAAGGCGTCAATATTTGATCTCCAAAAATCATCCATAAACATTGGCTGGCAAACATTAGCGAATAAAAAACATAAAAAAATCACACATAATATTAACAGACTAACCCTATTGAATCTTACAAAAGAAATAATCACTTTTATACCTAAAATAATAATATTGACTTTGAGATTATAAATTTATCACAAATTCATGTGTATTCTTAGTTTTTTTAGCTTGGTACAATTTTTATAAGCATATTACTAAATAAAAAACAACACATCTTGAAATATATAAGTTCATATCAGTACTATATATCTCTACTGAATGTCATATTCCCAAAGACTTTATTGATAAAACCAATCTTTCTAGCTAAAAGTATAATAAATGGATTAAAAACTTTTGTAAGATATGTTTTTTTACCTATATTTTTTCGATATTCTTTAATAAATTCAGAAGTACAAAAATACCTCTCATCTTGAGGCATGAAAATACCATAACACTCATTTTCAACTATACTTTTTAAATATTGAGATAGCTTATCAATATGTAAAACACTCCGCTGGTTTTTTATATTTGGAAAAATAAAAGCATACCTTGCAAGCTTGACAAGCTTAGGATAATTTCCTTTTGAACCTTCACCATATATCATTGGTGGCCTAACTATTGCGACTCTAAAAGATTCTGATTCTAATTGCATTAATTTAAGCTCGGCTTGCAGCTTACTATCACCATAAAAATCATCCGGTTTAGGTTGGGTAAACTTATCTATGATTTTTTCTTGGCCAATAGGAGCACTATCTCCATAGACAATAATACTACTCATAAATATAAATTGTTTAACTCCATCAAATTTAGCCTTCTCAGCAATATTAAAAGTTAGCTCAGTGTTTACTTTATAGTACATATCTTTTAATGCTGGATCTTTTGAAGTATGGGCAATACCTGCAACATGCAGGATTGAATCATATTTTGAAAAGTCTAAATCTTGCCACGTATCATCTTTTAAAGAAATCTTATCAATATCAAACTCATCTTTACAGAAAGATACGAATGAATTGCCTACATAGCTATTTAGCCCAGTCACTAAAACTCTTTTTTTCATTTTTAATCCTTTTTATCACCTAAGGATCCTGTTCCACCCTCAACAACACCTTTCTTAGCAAAAACTGAAAAAACTGTTAGAAAAATACATTTAAAATCTAACCAAGTGCTTTTATTCTTAGCATAATCACCATCAAGTTGTGCTTTTTTAGGAATAGGCAATTCATCACGTCCATTTATTTGAGCCCACCCAGTTAACCCCACAGGTATATCATTCGCTCCATACTTATCTCGCTCTGCAATTAAATCATCTTGATTCCATAAAGCAGGTCTTGGCCCAACGATGCTCATTTCACCTTTTAGAATATTTATAATTTGTGGTAGTTCATCCAAAGATGTTTTACGTAAAAAACCACCTACTTTAGTTATACATTTTGTAGGGTCTTGAAGCAAATGTGTTGGCATATCTTTGGGAGTATCTATATACATAGTCCTAAACTTATATATCATAAAATGTTTTTTATATTGGCCAACTCTTTTTTGTTTAAAAAATATTGGCCCCTTAGAATCTAGCTTTATAAAAATAATCAATAAAACAAATACCGGACTTAGAAGCACCAACCCAATAAAAGATAAAACAATATCTAAAAATCTTTTTATGACCTTATACAACATAACTATTTACCTATTCAACTTATGATCAAATTCTGGAACAATTTGCTTTAATAATTTTATCTGCTCATCTGCCTGCTCAACAAATAGCTCTTCAAGAACATTTTCTAAAATCTTTATATCATAGAATGTCTTTCTACCAATAAAAATATCTTTATATTCAGTACTAATATCATTCTCATCAACTAGCAGTTCTTCATAAAGCTTCTCACCTGGACGTAACCCTATAATCTTGATATCAATATCATCCCTACCAGATAATCTTATAAACTGCTTAGCAAGATCAAGTATTTTAACTGGTTGCCCCATATCTAATACAAAAACTTCTGAGTTTTTCGCAATTGCTCCAGCTTGTAGTACCAACTCACATGCTTCTGGGATAAGCATAAAGTACCTTGTAATATCCGGATGCGTTACAGTAATTGGTCCGCCATTTCTAACTTGCTCCTCAAATTTTGGTATAACACTTCCACTACTACCAAGAACATTACCAAAACGCACTGCTGCAAGCTTAGTATTTTTTGATTCAACATTCTGTAGATACAACTCACAGACTCTTTTAGTAGCTCCCATAACGTTAGTAGGACGCACAGCTTTATCTGTTGATATTAAAATAAATGACTCAACTCCTACATTAATAGCTAAATCTATAGCATTTTTAGTTCCAAGTATATTATTCCTAATAGCTCGAGAAATATTTTCCTCAACTAAAGGAACATGCTTGTATGCTGCTGCATGAAATACTATATTTGGAGAATAGTTTTCAAAAACTTTAGCAAATGACATTTTATCACATACTGAGCATAAGACACTTTTGATATTATATCCGTTACACTCTTCAGTAATCTTATACAAGTTAAACTCACTATGATCAAGCAAAATTATCTGTTTTGCTTCATATTTAATACATTGTCTAACAATTTCAGAACCTATACTTCCACCAGCCCCTGTGACTAAAATGATTTTATCCTTAATAAATTTTGAAATAGATTGAGCATCTAAGTTCTTAGAATCTCTAGATAACAGATCATATACAGAAACTGGCTTTAACTGAGACATAAAACTTTCATCTTGAAGTACATCCTCAAGAGGAGGCATAATCCTAATTTGATTAAAGTTTTTTTCTAGTTTCTTATAAATTTTCTTAACTATATGATTAGCACTTTTAGGTAATGCAACAACTAATAAATCAAATCGTGAAGAGCGTAACTCTTTACGTAACCTTGAGCTAGATAAAACTCTTTTTCCGTCTATACTTCTTTTCTGCAAAGCCTTATCATCGTCAACGAAAAATTTTATACGATATCCAGTAGCTGATAACTCTTGAGCTATTTTAGTCCCAGCCGCTCCAGCCCCATAGATAACCGCTGTTTTTGTTTTCTCTATTTGACTTCTATTTGCCAGGTACCAATAGAAATATACACTTAAATTAATCAAAAAGACATAAGACAAGAATTCAGAAAAGGTAAGTGCAAACCTAACCTTGCCATAAAAAGCAAAAGCTACTATAAAAAATACTGGGACATTTATAAATACTTTACGTAAGAATGTTTTTTGTGTTGATTTTCTCCAACTTGCCATATAGTCACGTAAAAACAAAAAAGATGTTAAACATCTTAGAATAAGAATAGAAATTAAAAAATATATATTAACATCTTGCTTAAAGATATAAGAAGTCCAACTCACAGTTATAATAGTAAGTACTATTATAACTGCAAAATTTAAAACTCTTTTATCATAAAAAAATTTCATAAAGCAAAAATAATACCTAAAGTTGTTTTATTATATCAAAGTATCTTAGGGTCTTTACAGATAATTGTGTAAATTTTAATTAGGTTATATATTTTAAATATAACAATAAGGGATTTACAGAA
>NZ_JBGCTX010000099.1:0-4624 GCF_041102755.1 Francisella sp. 19X1-34 | reverse complement strand
GTCTTTCAACTTTTAAATAACAACGGTTTAGCTATTTTCAATCTAATTTATATTTTTTGTGCACAGAACCTAAATATAATGTGAAAAATAAATATTTTGAAATAGTTGATATGGATAATTACACCTTAATTTCTAATGTAACTAGATACAATTATGATAGAAAGTTAAAAAAACAAGATGCGATCAGTGTAACAAACTTATTATTCAATATATACAAAAAAGAAAATATAGATTTATCAGAAGAATTAATTTCTTATATATCTAAAAATAATATATCTAAAAGTTCTTTAATTGATGTTTTATCTGCTATTAATC
This sequence comes from Francisella sp. 19X1-34, assembly GCF_041102755.1. NCBI lineage: Bacteria > Pseudomonadati > Pseudomonadota > Gammaproteobacteria > Thiotrichales > Francisellaceae > Francisella > Francisella sp. 19X1-34. The sequence continues at coordinate 4,309 of NZ_JBGCTX010000099.1, read as the reverse complement.
AGCTTAATAGAGTTATTATTTATGATAGTTATGAAGAGAAACAATTCTATATATCTCCTGTTATTAATGGTTTAAACACTAAGAATCATTATACTTATACAGAAGTTGACTATATAATAGCTTATAATTTAGCAAGTAACTATATTGAGTTTACTGCTAGATAACTTATTATTAGATCTGTCAATGTATGATATTGGCAGATAATGTGATATTTAATAACTTATTGGGGGGGGTGGTAAGCATACTTTAGTGCTTGAAGTCTCATCGTAGCCTCCTTACATCAATCGATGAGTACGGTTTTAATACCGTAGCGAACGACAATGTACCTTAATAATAATCGTTACAGTTAATATCTGTGTAAAAATTATAAACCTATAGTCTTAATGGTGATTTTAACTATTTTTCACAAGAAAAGACTTATAAAAGAGATAAAATAGTAAAGGATACTTATTAGCTAAGTATCAAATAAACTACCTTGAGCTACATATTATAATCTCTACTGCATAATGTAGATAGGATAATTTTATTGATGAGTAATAGTGCTGTAGAATTATAATCTCTAAATGTGTGCTCGAGAACTCAAACACTATACCTATTTGTAAAAATAATTTTTGTGCTCACTAATCTTGCAAATAGACTCAATCCTAAAAACGGATATAAACCTGTAATACTCTTCGAGTTTCCCCTTTATATTTAGTCTCTCATACTTTTTTATTTTATGCTATCTTCTAGCAGTTTATTAAATTTAAGTTGGTCCATATTCCCCGTAGCTTGCTACGCTTAAACTATATAATTTTGAGCGGTGGAACATTTTCGTAATACCCCGTCTGCTTGCGGCGGGGATAGAAAATGTAGCTCAAAGTATTTTATTTTTCTATATAGAAATATGAAATTGTTGTTAATGATAACGATTTCAGTATTGAGATAATAAACCTAAAAAATATCTTTTTTTAGGTAGGTCCTTATAAATATAAATTAGCTAGAATATTTATAGTTATTTTCTCTAAAAATGTCATAATAATTTAACCTAATTGAAATTGAAATTGAAATTGAAATTGAGAATGGATAAATCTAAAGTTATTGTAATATTTGGTGCAGGATCGATAGGCTGTTATATTGGAGGGAAATTACTATCATCTGGATATAATGTTACTTTTATTGGACGACCTAGAGTTAAAGAAAATATTGAAAGAAATGGTCTAAAAATTACTAACTTAAAAAAAAGTAATACATACATAGATAAAGATAGTATAAGAGTAGAAGTAGAACCAGAAAAAATTTTAAAGAAGGCTCATATTATTTTTATAACTGTGAAAAGCAAAGATACATTTGAAGTTGCAAAGTCTATCAATGATTACGCGTCATCTGGAGCATTAATAATAAGCTTACAAAATGGAATAAACAATATTAAATTACTAAAAGAAAATATTCTTGACAAAACTATTTTAACAGGAATAGTTTCATTCAATATTGTTCATCAACAGAATGGACACTATCACTGCGGAACAGAAGGCACAATAATATTAGAAGCATTAAAAAATCATTCTGAGCAGGTTGTAGAAATCTTATCATCATCTTCATTTGATATAGTAGTTACTAATGAAATTGTCCCTATTATGTGGGGCAAACTTATAATCAACCTCAATAATTCTATTAATGCTCTGTCAGGAGTTCCATTATTAGAAGAACTGCACAATAAAACATATCGAAAAATACTTGCTATGAGCATGAAAGAAGCTTTAAAGATATTAAGAATTGCTAATATAAAACCTAAGAATGTTGGTAAAATTATGATTCCCATCATTCCCTATATTCTTTTATTACCTAACTTCTTATTCAAACGAGTTGCTAAAGCTATGCTTAAAATTGACTCCAAAGCAGGATCTTCGATGCTAGAAGATTTACAAAAGGGGCGAATTACTGAAATCGACTATCTAAATGGGGAAATCATTAAACTTGGTAAAAAGTATAATTTTTCAACCCCTATTAATGAAAAAATATTAGCTCTCATAATGAAAGCTGAAAAGAAAGCTAATGGATCACCTTCAATATCTGCTACAGAACTACTATGTCTAGTGAAAACCCCTAATTAACAGTACTAGAATCACAATGATTTTAGATTAATTTCAAAAGAAGATGATTCAACCTCTTCAGCAACATTATCTAAAATTTTGCCTAACATATAAATTGTAGTTTGAGCTACTTTCATCGTAAGCTTCTTATCTTCTTCTGTCTTGATATATTGATCAATCATATCATTAACTTCTTTTGAGTGCTTCTCATCAATAACAGCATGTGATATAAAAAATGTAAGCTGCTTTTCAGTAAGTTTAAGATCATTTTGAAGAATTTCTAATAAATCTCCAACTTGGTGATATGAATCTTCTGCCCAAAAACTATAGCCTAGTCTTGCTATACCTCCATATTTTAGCGCAACAGAGTATAAATAACCATTAAAGGCTTCTGTTGCTGGAAGAGGTTCTTGATTGAAAAAATCTTCATTGTCACATAAAGATAAAGCATCCCTCTTAGCCATATTTTCATGTCCTGTTTCTTCTAATGCATGGCGAAGAACAAATCTTAATAGCTTGAGATCTTTATGATCCACTGTTATAGAAGCAACTGCTTGATTAATAGCATTACATTTAGTGTAGTGATAAACTTCTACCATTGTTCTTACATAAAGCTCTAAAAGCTTCTTATGGTCTGATGAGTTAACTGCTTCATTAATAGCTGAAAAAAATTTACCTTTTTTAAGCTTTGCCCACTCACTATCACAAAGAACTCTCAACTCATTCCTAAAATCACTCATTATACCTTCCTTAATTACTTTATTAATATAAATTCTTTAAAAACTACTTGTATTTTAATATTTTATCCCCTACTTACCTCCCAATATATTTTAATTAATAGTTAAAATCCTAGACAAGCTTTAAATAAATAAATAATTCTCGATAATGTTGTTGTTGGCTCTATAGAATCCCAGTGTTCTACCAGTTCCCCATCTTTGACTCTATATATATCTATAACTTTCCATTTAAGTTTCATTTTAAGAAAAAGTACCCAGTGTGTAGCATATAAATATACGATATCATCTTCACCACAAACATTAATAATGTCACATCCTGATGCTTTAAATTTTTTTACAAATTTATTAAAGAATTTTACAAATCCATCCCTACCAGGAGGAATAAATGTATTATTATTTTGAATATAATTTTCGCTTAACATCAATGAAGATTCTTTAACTCTTCTATGGCAAAACATTTCTTCATAGAATTTTCTTACTAATTTTTTATTCTCAAATACACTATTATTCATCAATAAAATTATCCTTAAAATATATACTATTTCTTTCCTTTATATTTCCTTTAATTAATACATATTCATTATTTTTTCTTTCAGGAATTCTAAAGTTTAAAAAATCATCGCCTCCCAAATCGGGAAAAGCATACTTCATTAACCTAGGCTTAACAAAAGTTATAAAATTTTTAAAATTGGTATTTATTCTAATTATTTCAGTACCAATACAGGTCAAATGATATTGCAAATATTTTATTGGTGACTTTCTATCAATAACTAGTCTAGACATTTCAATGAAGCTATCTTTATTTTTAGAACCTAAAAAACTATCCAGCCTATTTTTCTCAATGTATTTATAGACTTCAAAGGGTGCCGGTGTATGTCTGTGTAGACCTATAATCTGATTGTTATAAAATGCCGCAAATATAAATGATCGTCTATCAATGCTATCAAGCATCCTATTATTTTCAAATAAGGTTTTTAAAAAGTATTTTTCTCTATTAGCATATAGCTCCTGACGTGCTTTTGAAACTTCAGAAAACTTGTTTTCACTAATAAGTCGAATCTTTAGGTTTTGATCTCCAGTTTTTTGAAAAACCAAATCATCAAAAAAATCATACTGATTTTTAGTAGGATAAATTTTACTTTCTGTTCCCAAATTCATACTTACTTACATTATTATTAATATTACGTTACATATTATCTTCGCTTATTAGGCAAAAAAAGAAATTTTATACCATTTTATATATTTTAAGATAATGTTCAATAGAACCCCAATTTGTTTCTTAACCTTCTAGTATTGTCAAACACCCTAGCTAAGACTCGAGTATCAAGTTTTTAATTCATATTGTTAAGATTTTCATTATAAATGTTACGCATATGTTTACTAGAATCCCTTAATTTAAATACTTGAGAGATTGATCTATCCCGTCAATTTGGGACACTTTTGATGTCAGAAAAAGGAGAGAGAAATGGCTTACAAAAGATACCCAGAAGAATTTATGGA
>NZ_JBGCTX010000098.1:0-5133 GCF_041102755.1 Francisella sp. 19X1-34 | reverse complement strand
CATTAAAATGCTTATATTTAAAACTATTCATACATTCTTAAACTAAAATATTTAGCGCAAATACTAGATTTCAAAAACCTTATTGTCAATAGTTGCAACAGAGCCGATTTTATAAAGCAATCCCTTAATAAAAGTACTGCTTAGTTATTATTGTTTATGAATTACATGATCATATATGATTAAATTATTAATAAATACCTCCTCTTAAGACGCCTGCTGCCGTTCTACCATATTGAGTTATATAAGACTCTGGTAGCTTCCTACTATTTGGCATAGATAACCATAATCTAAGTAATAATCTCTTTTTATTCTCTTGTATATAATCTTCGAATGCTGAACGAGCATGTAAAATAGTGAAATTGTTTATGAAAAGTATTTCACCAGGTTGTAACAAAAACTTCCATGATAGCTTATTTAATACATCATCCAAATAATCCATAGCCTCTATTTGTTTATGAGATAATTTACTCATCGAATGATTATCATCAACATTATATTTATTTTCAATAAAAGGTCGTATATATTGACAAATTAATTTCCCATTTTCTTTCGCAAATATAGGCCGCTCACTATAATTATTATAGCTTTGTTTATCCCAATTTGGTCTTGTATAAGGAAATGGCTTTAATAAAACATCAAGTAAATCTGGTCTATTTTGTGATATATAGTGGTAAGCTTGGATTGAACTTGCTAAGGAAGTTTCACCACCATGTTTAGCCTTATGACAACATAACAAACCAACAACATCACATGTATCTGTATGAAGATCTAGTTTAGCTTTAGTTGTTGGACCACGCCCTTTACCACCTTCAAGTTTCTCTCCTAAATCTTTAATGCTCATCATATGTTGTCGAGTATTTGATTGTGAAACTGGAGTCCCAAGGTAAATTCCTAATCCCCAGAAAATAACTTTGATTTCATCAAAACTAAATTCATTTATTGGTAATTTATTAATTTTAACAATACCTAAACCATTCTCTAACTCTTCAGAAAATTTTAAAATTTTAGATGAAAGTTTAGGTATAGGAAAATCAGTAATCTGCAAGTAAGTTAAATCTTTTTTTGTTTGCTTTGCATTTTTAAGTGCATATTTAAGCTCTTGAATATCATCATAATTCAAGGAGTATTCTATTACTAGTTTTGAAATATCATTTTCATTAAATGAATTTTTTAATATATCTTTCATCCTTTATATACCTTAAATTATACTATATAAGAGTATATATAAAACTAGCATAGAATGAAATTAGGTACTGTTGCAAGTAGACGAGGTATTACGAGAGTGTTCCACTACTCAAAGTTACAAAATCTAGACGTAGTAAGCTACAAGGAATATGGCCCTACTTAGATTTAACTTTATTGTCTTTAGCATTTAAAATTGAAATAATATTACTTAAAACATATATAGTAGGGTAAATATGAAAGCGATTGTATATAAAGAGAATTCTCCAATTAATTCAAAAGATTCTTTATCATTAGTTGAAATTGATGAGCCTAAGCTCTTTTCTCGAGATTGATCTACCCTGTCAATTTGGGACACTTTTGATGTCAGAAAAAGGAGAGAAAAATGGCTTACAAAAGATACCCAGAAGAGTTTATGGATCAAGCTGTGCAGTTATGCTTAACAGAAGATGCAAATCGTAAAGAAATAGCAGATAATCTAGGAATAAATTATAAAACACTCTGTACATGGATAACTAGATACATGTCGAAATCTACTACACAAGATAAAAAGATTGATTATAAAACTCAATATCAAAACCTAATATCAGAGAATGCAGAGCTAAAAAAGAAACTTAAGAAAGCAGAAACTGAACGAGAGATTCTAAAAAAGGGACATGGTTCAAAAAACAGTTATTTTACTTCATAATAGACGTGACAAATTCTACCAGTACTGGTATTGTTAGATTGTAATTTAGATATTTAACAATTTAAGTAACTCTAAGCGACTCTTTTAAATTGATGAAGTCCTAATAAAGCCATAAAATCAATATTATCTTTGTCAGTAAATACTTCAGCAGCAGATTTGCCTTTAAGTTTTTGATTAGCAGCTCTACGTCTTGGTAGATGATTAAGGGCAAATTTAATTAACTCAAAGCGTTCTTCTTTAAATCCTTTGCGAGGATCTAGATAGACTCTTATACGACTGTTTATATTTTCTATTAAAGAACTAGATCTATGTAACCGAGATATTGTTTCTAACACGTCATCTTCAATATCTTCAAAGATTTCACCATACTTATCGTAGAAGGTGAAAATGTTTATATTGTACTTATCTCCATGGATGTTATATCTAGCATTATTGCAGATATCCCAAACATCTGAGATATTGATTGAATATTTCTTTGCTATATCATCAAATGCTCTGTTTAGTTCATGTACAATATTAAGCAAGCTATCTTTATTATTTTTCAATGTAGTATGAATGCATTTAATTCTGTGAGGATGTCTTTTTGCTAACGTATCTAGCTCTTCTAGAATAAAGTCATAAAGCTCTATTCTGTCTTTGTGGCAGATACTTTGAAGTTGTAATATATCGTACTGCAACCAATTAGTTAATGTGGTAAATTGATTATGTATAAACTCTTTCTCAGTCATTATTTTAGTGGCCTTCTGTAATTTGTATTTGATTTTAGGACATTGCTTTTTATCTAATCTAATTGATAGTTTTATACACTCTGTCATAGCTGATTCGTACTGATTCTTGAGATATCTAGATGTATCTTTAATATTTTTTATAATATGAAAATGATCATATCTGATATTTACATCAGGTAGAACTTCTTCAAATGCTTTCTTCATGCCAGAACCTCCGTCCATGATATTATTTTCTGGGCAATATCCTCTATCTATCATATTAAGTAGATGATATCCCCATGTATTATGATCACGATTAGATTCTAATTTAAGCTCCATACAAAACTGTGAATCCAGATCAATAGATGTTAACACTGGTTGTGATTGATGGAATATTTCATCAGTAGCGCTATTCTTACAATTGCTAAGATCATAGCTATTATTAACTTCAGTAGCTTTAGACGTAGTTTGATCTAATATTGATGACACGTATCCACTAGAGACATCCATATCAACAGCATATTTAATAAAAGAGATGGTATCTCTTATACTAGATTTACAGATCATAAACAGTAAAGCTATGGTACTGGATATCCATTTTTTTGTAACTGGTATATGATATATAACATCTTTTGTATTATTATCTAGAGTTTGATGCATTTTTTTCTCAATTGTATTTAATTGAGTGTAAATAGTGTTTCTAGAAACATTATGTTGATTTGCTAGTTGAGTTACAGGTGTAGTTCTAATACAATCTGTTATCAATTTCTTTTTGGAATCTTGTGCTAGTCGTTTGGGTTGCATTTCTGGAGTTATCTTAATCATGCTTTTGTGGTGAAAAAATGATACTGAGATAACTCTACAAATGCTATCTAAAAGTTACTTATTTTGTTAAGTGGATTTGAACCATGCCGTTATTAATAGAAAAAATAGTTTAGGAGTTGTCGATGCTAGATAAACTTATACCAGAAATAAATGTAGGAAATGATAAGGTTGCTATATTTTCTGAAAAAAAAGATTATTATTATTCTGATTTATTAAAAATAACGAAAGTATTAGTTAATAATTTATCTACCCTTGGTGTGAAAAAAGGCGATCGTATCTGTTTGTATAGTGAAAATTGTCCAGAGTTAATTTTTTTATATTTAGCAATATTTAAGTTAGGTGCTATTATTGTTCCTATTTATGAGTCAAGTCAAATAAACCACTTTCTGAAAAATAGTGAAAGCAATTTATTAATTAGTAAAGATGAAAATTTTCTAAATAAAGATTATATTGATTCAAATTTATTATCTAGGTTAGAGGTTGTTTATTTCTTAGATATTGGATTTATTCATAATCAATACATGCCTATATTAATAGGAGACTCATCCTACTCTAAATCAAATATAAAAGATGAAGATATAGCTGCAATAATTTATACTTCAGGTTCTACAGGATTAGCAAAAGGTGTAGTACATACTCATAGATCAATGTATTTAGCTTCAAAAAATTTAACGAAAACAATTAAGCAAGATTGTAACTCTATTACATGTATAAGTTTATCTTTATGTCATGTATCTGGTTTAATAGGACAGCTTATAGCAACACTCATTTCTAATGGCAGTATGGTTTTGTTATCTCGGTTTAATGCCGAAAAAATGATTTATTCTATTTCTAAATATAAGGTTTCTCATTTGCAAATGCTTTCTACAAACCTTACTAATTTAGTATATTACATTAGAACCTCAAAAATACCTAAAGCTGATTTTAAAAGTCTAAAATCAGTAATGGTAGGTGGTGACTCAGCTCCTGTAAGGATACAAAAAGATTTTTTAAAATTAACTAACTGTACTATTACTCAAGTTATGGGGATGACTGAGTCATTTTCTTATTTTATTAATCTATCAAAAAAAGATGAAAAATTAGGTTCAGTTGGTTTGCCTGCTTTGGGGGTTCAAATTGAATTGAGAGATAATGATGGTTTAGTAATTAATAAATCTGATCAAATTGGTGAAATTTTTGTTAAAACTTTTGGGAATATGATGGGGTATTGGAGAAATGATAAAGATTCTAGAAAAACTCTCAATAATGGTTGGTTATGTACAGGAGACTTAGCTTATAGAGATCATAATGGATATTATTGGTTTTCTGGAAAGAAAAAACAGTTAATAGAAAAAAATAATATAAAAATTGTGCCACAAGAGATAGAAAATGTATTATTAAATTACTCTCATGTTAGAGATGCATGCGTAGTAGGAATAAAAAATAAAGAAGATAAAAATATTTTATGTGCATGTGTGGTTACAGAGAAAAATAATACTACTGAAAAGGATATCAGAGAATTCTGTCAATTATTTTTACAAAGTGAAAAAATGCCAGATAAGATTTTATTTTTTGAGAGATTATTTTATAAGGAGGGTGGAAAATTTGATCGTAATTTGATTTCCGCTAAAGCTAATCAATTTTATCAAACTTCTCTATAAATACCTAAGATATTTAATGGGTCTTTACAGATAATTGTGTAAATTTTAATTAGGTTATATATTTTAAATATAACAATAAGGGATTTACAGA
>NZ_JBGCTX010000097.1:0-5202 GCF_041102755.1 Francisella sp. 19X1-34 | reverse complement strand
TGTAAATAATCCTTTTTAAAACCTTATTCTACAATATTTATAGCTATATTTTAGGCACCATTTTTTTCAATTAGCTCAATAATGGAGATGTTTAAATAATTAATTTTATAGTTAATCCGAATATCTGTTGAAACCAGTTTTATCCTATAGCTTGATCATAGAATCTACTCATCATAGGCCTTTAAATTAGATTCTACGATCAAGTCGTAGAATGACTTATTTATTTCGGATTACTAGTCATATCAAGTAAATCTCTATCCATTAGATGACTTGGTAATACATTTGAAAGTGAATTTAAAATATTACTTGGTACTTTTGGATTCTCGTGAGCTAAATCTTGGATTAGCTTTTTAACTTTCTTTCTTTTAAGATTTTCTTGTGAACCACATAGATTACATGGAATTATTGGAAAATCTTGTTCTTTAGCGAATTCTATCAAGTCACGTTCTTGGACTAATACCATTGGGCGGATTACAGTGTTTTCACCATCTTTAGTAATAAACTTAGGTGGCATAGATTTGATTTGTCCTTGATATAGGATAGACATTAGTAAAGATTCAATTAAGTCATCACGATGATGCCCTAGAATGACCTTGTCCATTTTATGCTCTTTTGCATATCTATAGATATTACCGCGGCGAAGTCTTGAACATAAAGAACAGTAAGTTTTGCCTTCTGGAACTTTATCTATCACCACACCGTAAGTATTTTTTGTCTCAATCTCATAAGATACACCTAAATCATCAAGATACTTTCTAAGTTTGCTATCATCCCAACCAGGTTGAGACTGATCTAACGTATATACATGAAGATCTATATCATAAGTTCCATCTTTGATAAGACTGTGTAGAACTTTTAAAAGTCCAAAGGAATCTTTTCCACCAGATAGGCAAAGCATAACTTTATCACCTTTCTTAATAAGCTTATAATCAGCGATAGCTTTAGTAATATAGTGACGTAATTTTTTCTCAGTTTTGCTTATTTTGATGTCAGCCATTTATCTATGCGCCTTTTTAAAGATTCTATCTTTCTCACGTGCCCAATCTTTATCTTTCTGAGCTTGGCGCTTATCATGTGTTTTCTTGCCTTGAGCTAGAGCTATTTCGACTTTTACGCGAGGACCTTTCCAATACATAGCAAGTGGTACGCATGTTAGACCTTTTTGCTCAACTCTACCCATGATCTTGTCTATTTCACGACGATTAAGTAGTAGCTTACGTGTTGCTGAAGCATCTGGTATTACATGAGTAGATGCAGATAGTAGCGGTGTAATTAAGCAATTAAATAACCACGCTTCATCGCGTTTGATATGCACATGACTATCTATCATCTGTACTTTACCAGCTCTGATACTTTTTACCTCCCAACCTTGTAGTACTATTCCAGCTTCAAACTTTTCTAGAATAGTATAATCATGGAAGGCTCTTTTATTTCTAGCAATGGTTGCTGGAGAAACCTTATGTTTACTCATAACTTTATTATTTTTTGTAAAAGATATACAATGTAGGGCTATATATTATCAGCAAAACACAAAAGATTAAATAAATGAATAAAGTTAATAAATCTGCAATTGTAAATTATAGTGCTGCACAGATGTATAATCTTGTAAATGATATTAAAAGTTACCCTGAATTTTTACCAATGTGCTATGACATTGAAGTTTTTGAGCACACTGAAACAGAAGCAAAAGCATCTTTAAAAATTAAATCCGGTTTTGTTAAGTTAGATTTTGCTACACACAACACTATGGTAAAAAATGAGCATATTCATTTAAATCTTATGAATGGACCTTTTAAAAGCTTAATTGGTGATTGGAGATTTGAACCTCAAGATGAAAACTCGTGTAAAGTATCATTAGATATGGAATTTACTTTTGAAAATAAGTTTGTAGAAATGGCTCTGGGACCAGTATTTCGTGGTTTAGCAGATAAGATGTTAGGAGCTTTTTGTAAGCGTGCGGAAGAGGTTTATAAATAGTGAAAGTAGAAGTTATTTATGCTTTACCTAACGAGCAGAAGTCTTTTTTTGTTGAGTCTAAACAGCCTATGACAGTTAGACAAGTTATTGACCAATCAAAAATAGTTCATAAATATCCTGAGCTAGAAAATTTAGAAGAGTTAAAGATTGGCATTTATAGTGAGATTGTTGACTTAGATCATCCTGTAAAAGATAAAGATAGAGTAGAGATATATAGAAGTCTAACTATCGATCCTAAGCAAGCACGTATGCTAAGAGCTGAACAAAAGCGTAAGAGAGAAGGCATAAGAGGCTTTGGAGCATAAAAGAGTTTTTCAACGTAAAAATCATCGTTTAGAAAATTTTGATTATTCACAAGATGGTTATTATTATGTGACTATTTGTACCAAAGAAAGAGTTAATTATTTTGGTGAAATATCATCAGATGGTCACATGATATTGAATGATTGTGGAAAGATAGTTTATGATCAATGGATGTGGTTAAGTTATCAATACGAATATGTCTTTCTCGATGAATTTGTTGTAATGCCAAATCATTTTCATGGAATATTAATTATTAATAATCCTAATGTGTGCGTAGAGGCTGGTCGTGACCAGCCAAATAAAAGGACATGTCACGACATGTCCCTACAAAAAAATAGAAAAATTAAATCTTTATCTCAATTGATTGGAGCTTTTAAGACAACATCATCAAAACAAATCAGAAATAATCTAGGGTTATCAAGCTTTCAATGGCAGAGATCTTTTTATGATCATATAATAAGAGATGAGCAATCCTTATTAAAGATCAGAGAATATATAAATAATAATCCAGCCAAATGGCATTTAGATAAATATAACTGTGAGAATCAAAATGAGCACTAAGAAAGTGGCCATTATAGGAGCTGGGTTAGCAGGGTGCTCATTAGCATATGAGCTAAGTAAATCAAATGATTTTGATATAACTATATTTGATAAAAACTCTGAAATTGCAAGTGAAGCATCAGGGAATTTTGCTGGAATTTTAGAACCATACTTAACTTCTGATAATAATTTCTCAGATCAATTTCATACTTTAGGTTATAACCTGTTATTAGACTTTATAAATAGATATAAAGATCAAATAGAGATCTGTAATCAGCGAGTATTACAGATCTTAAGTGATGAGAAAGATCTAAAAAGATATCAAAAGATATTTACCAAAAGAGATATTGATTCTAGTTTAGCTCAACTACTTTCAGATCAGAAGTTAGCAAAGTTCATTAATAAAGATATATCAAAGCAAGCAGTTTACTATCCTAATGCTTTATCTGTAGTGCCTAAAAGTATTTGTCAGCTATGGTCTAAATTATCAAATGCTAAGTTAGAATTAGGAGTTGAAGTATTAGGTATTAAAAAATTAGAAGAAAACCTTTGGCAATTAGAGTTTAGTAAAGTTAAAGGAAATTTTGATATAGTAATTTTTGCAGGTGGATATCAGCTATTTAAAAATATATCTTATTTACAGAAAATTCCTGTGTATCCTTCTTATGGTCAGTTAACTGTTATAGAAAAATATTTTGATATAGATAAAACTATAGTTGATAAGGGTTATATTATTCCAGGTTATAAAGATAATCTCCAAGTCATTGGTGCAACATTTAGAGATAATACAGATACTAGAGGAGAGCTTCGAGATGTTGATGATGAGTTTAATATCTCTCAGATAAAACAAATGTCATTAAATAATCATGATGCTAACCTAAATATAGTTGATTCACGGGTTGCTATGCGCTGTGTAACGTCTGACCATCTACCTATTATTGGACAGCTATGTAACTACAAGAAATTTGAACAAGATTTTTATCAACCCCTATCAAAAGGATATCCTAAATCTAAGATGCCAAAAGTTGAATATGAAGCAGGACTGTATGTGTCATCTGGATTTGGCTCTAAAGGGATGTGCTCATCTTTAATCGCTGCAAAAATTATTTCTTCGAAAATATTAAATCAAAAAAGTATCGTATCTGATAAGTTACTACAAGCTTTATCGCCGCAAAGGTTCTGGGTTAGAAACTTTAAGAAAAATTTAAAAAACTAGCTTAGGGTTTATATTTAGCAATAATCATTTATAATTGCTTACTTCAAAAGATTAGTATTGATAAGTTTATTTTGTTATGAAAAGAAAAATAAGTTTAATATTGCTGTGGGGTGTCTTAGCTACGACTCTTGCAAGTTGTTCTTTTAAATGGGAAGTTCCTATTAATAAAAGAGATCCTTATGAAAAATATAATAGGAAAGTATATAATTTCAATAATAAAGTCTATAAGATTCTAACTCCAGTAGCTAAGACTTATGCTTTTGTAGTACCTAATATTGTTCAAAATGGTGTATTTAATGTTTTTCAAAATCTTTTTGAACCTAGTAGAGTAGTCAATGACATATTTCAAGATCAGTGGGGGTATGCAGGTGATGATAGTATGAGATTCGTAGCAAACACTACTCTTGGAATCGTAGGGATTTTTGATGTTGCAAATAGTTGGTTTGACTTGCCTATACGTTATCATCAAGATTTTGCAGTTACTTTACATAAGTGGGATGTGTATAAAAAAGGTTATGCTTCACCATATATAGTATGGCCAATTTTTGGTCCAGGGACTGTGGAAGGCTTGTCTGATGGGGTAGATGCCGCATTTAATCCGCTTTCATACTTATTTCTAGCGCCAGGAGTTGGCACACTTACAGCATATGCTGTAAATTATACGGTATATGGTGTGTACTATACAAACCAAGGAGTGTCATATTTACCAGCATACACTAACCTGCAACAATCGACATTAGATCCGTATGTAGCATTAAGGAATGCATATATACAAAACTATGACTATAGTATGGCAAAAATATTAAAACGAAAACTTCCTCAAGCAGAGTCAGCACAGCAAAATGATCAAACAGTATTAAATATATTAGGGGTTAGTAATAAAAATGCTAGTTCAGAAGTTGCATCAAGTGGTGAAAGTTTTATAACAAATTCTCAAAATGTACCAGTGCTTAAGAGTAGTTTATCAACTGTGAATGATGCTGCTAAAGTTTAGGACTCTAGTATAAAAATGAGTATTTGAGTTATTAGATTATTCTAAATAAAATACTTGCTCAAGAGTTTTGGTGATTGGCTGATTATTCTCTTGTGTTGGGTCTTTACAGATAATTGTGTAAATTTTAATTAGGTTATATATTTTAAATATAACAATAAGGGATTTACAGAAT
>NZ_JBGCTX010000096.1:2500-5264 GCF_041102755.1 Francisella sp. 19X1-34 | reverse complement strand
AAAGATGTAAAAAGGGTTAATTTTTGGTGTTTATATCTTGACATTTAGTGTTTTGGATTGGTTGATTTAGGTATTTTATATCTAAAGATGGAAAAGTTAAAAAAGTTTAAATTTTTTTAAAAAAGTACTTGCAATTGTAGGGAGTGATGCGTATTATATGTCTTCACCGGCTGACGAGTGATGTTAACGGTAAGAAGCTAAGGCTTCTAAGATATTTAATAGATATATTATATACAAACACTTTGTTAAAGAATTTGAGTATCAGTAGTTAGAGTCAGAATTTGAGAATTAAACTGAAGAGTTTGATCCTGGCTCAGATTGAACGCTGGTGGCATGCTTAACACATGCAAGTCGAACGGTAACAGGAAGAGCTTGCTCTTTGCTGACGAGTGGCGGACGGGTGAGTAACGCGTAGGAATCTGCCCATTTGTGGGGGATACCAGTTGGAAACGACTGTTAATACCGCATAATATCTGCGGATTAAAGGTGGCCTTTGTGCTGCCGCAGATGGATGAGCCTGCGTTAGATTAGCTTGTTGGTGGGGTAAAGGCCTACCAAGGCTACGATCTATAGCTGATTTGAGAGGATGATCAGCCACATTGGGACTGAGACACGGCCCAAACTCCTACGGGAGGCAGCAGTGGGGAATATTGGACAATGGGGGAAACCCTGATCCAGCAATGCCATGTGTGTGAAGAAGGCTCTAGGGTTGTAAAGCACTTTAGTTGGGGAGGAAAGCTTATGAGTTAATAGCTTGTAGGAAGGACGTTACCCAAAGAATAAGGACCGGCTAACTCCGTGCCAGCAGCCGCGGTAATACGGGGGGTCCGAGCGTTAATCGGAATTACTGGGCGTAAAGGGTCTGTAGGTGGTTTGTTAAGTCAGATGTGAAAGCCCAGGGCTCAACCTTGGAACTGCATTTGATACTGGCAAACTAGAGTATGGTAGAGGAATGGGGAATTTCTGGTGTAGCGGTGAAATGCGTAGAGATCAGAAGGAACACCAATGGCGAAGGCAACATTCTGGACCAATACTGACACTGAGGGACGAAAGCGTGGGGATCAAACAGGATTAGATACCCTGGTAGTCCACGCTGTAAACGATGAGTACTAGCTGTTGGAGTCGGTGTAAAGGCTCTAGTGGCGTAGCTAACGCGTTAAGTACTCCGCCTGGGGACTACGGCCGCAAGGCTAAAACTCAAAGGAATTGACGGGGACCCGCACAAGCGGTGGAGCATGTGGTTTAATTCGATGCAACGCGAAGAACCTTACCTGGTCTTGACATCCTGCGAACTTTCTAGAGATAGATTGGTGCCTTCGGGAACGCAGTGACAGGTGCTGCACGGCTGTCGTCAGCTCGTGTTGTGAAATGTTGGGTTAAGTCCCGCAACGAGCGCAACCCCTATTGATAGTTACCATCATTAAGTTGGGTACTCTATTGAGACTGCCGCTGACAAGGCGGAGGAAGGTGGGGACGACGTCAAGTCATCATGGCCCTTACGACCAGGGCTACACACGTGCTACAATGGGTATTACAGAGGGCTGCGAAGGTGCGAGCTGGAGCGAAACTCAGAAAGGTACTCTTAGTCCGGATTGCAGTCTGCAACTCGACTGCATGAAGTCGGAATCGCTAGTAATCGCAGGTCAGAATACTGCGGTGAATACGTTCCCGGGTCTTGTACACACCGCCCGTCACACCATGGGAGTGGGTTGCTCCAGAAGTAGATAGCTTAACGAATGGGCGTTTACCACGGAGTGATTCATGACTGGGGTGAAGTCGTAACAAGGTAGCCGTAGGGGAACCTGCGGCTGGATCACCTCCTTAACGGAAATACGAAAAAAATAGAATAAGCTTTAATTACTTACTTAGATTATTTAGCTTAGTGTTTGTAGATAATATATTTTAGTGTAAATAGAATACGGGTCTGTAGCTCAGTTGGTTAGAGCGCACCCCTGATAAGGGTGAGGTCGGTAGTTCGAGTCTACTCAGACCCACCAGTTTTTTTGGGGCCATAGCTCAGCTGGGAGAGCACCTGCTTTGCACGCAGGGGGTCAGCGGTTCGATCCCGCTTGGCTCCACCATTATTTTATTTGCATGAAGATAGAGATATTTAACAATTTAGTATAGAAATAGACTTAAGAGAATAAGTGCAAGCGGTGGATGCCTTGGCATTCAGAGGCGATGAAGGACGTGATAATCTGCGATAAGCTTCGGTTAGTTGGTAAATAAACTTTGATCCGGAGATTTCCGAATGGGGGAACCCACCTGGCATAAGCTAGGTACTCACTCGACATAGAGTGTAGAGCGAACGAGGGGAACTGAAACATCTAAGTACCCTTAGGAAGAGAAATCAAATGAGATTCCCATAGTAGCGGCGAGCGAAGTGGGAAGAGCCTGGTATGATTTAGCTGTAATTATAGTAGAACAAGTTGGGAAGCTTGACGATAGAGGGTGATAGTCCCGTATACGAAATAATCACAGTGGAACTAAGCATACGAACAAGTAGGACGGGGCACGTGGAACCTTGTCTGAATATGGGGGGACCATCCTCCAAGGCTAAATACTCCTGAATGACCGATAGTGAACTAGTACCGTGAGGGAAAGGTGAAAAGAACCCTTATAAAGGGAGTGAAATAGAATCTGAAACCGCTTGCATACAAGCAGTAGGAGCATTATTTAGTAATGTGACTGCGTACCTTTTGTATAATGGGTCAGCGAGTTACTTTTAGTGGCGAGGATAACTGAATAAGGGATCCGTAGCGAA
>NZ_JBGCTX010000095.1:0-6288 GCF_041102755.1 Francisella sp. 19X1-34 | reverse complement strand
GTTTTTCGCTTATTTTAACCTAAAAACACTACTAAACCCTTAATTTACAATGCTTTTAATTCCGAACTGAGGTTATTGATAAGTAAAAGTTATAAAAATTTTACTCAAATTCATTCTCAATCTCTTCTAACGTTTTACCTGATGTTTCTGGGACAAATCTTCTAACGACCCAAAAATAGATACATGAACTTATAAATAATAATCCAAACATTACATTAAAGCCCCAATTCTGACCTACTTTTAAGAAATATCCTATGAAGTAAAATGAAAATAGCATCGAGATAACCCCCGCCATAAATATTCCAATTATCCTTACTCTATTTGGTAGTAGTTCATTTATAAGAGTTACAATCACTCCAGAAGGTCCAAAAGCTAAACCTGCAACACATGTTGTTAGCAATATAATTACTAATATATAATTATATGCAAAGCCAGGCAGACTATATAAAATAATCAATCCTAACATACTAATCAACGCAACTGTTAAACCTAGATAAATAACTTTTTTTCTACCCCATTTATCAATAAAAAATATTGTCAAAATTGTAATAATGAAGTTAACTGCCAAGATAAGAAAATTAGCAGCATGAGCAACATAACTACTTGATGTTAACGGCGCTATTATCAACTCAGATGAGAAAACAATAAAGTTAATCCCCGTAAGTTGGTTTAGAATTAAAACTATAGTAACTATTGCAACAGGCCAAATATCTTTACCTATTAAGATTTTACTAATAAACGTTCTAGGAGCGTGTGTTCTTAAACTAACCTTAATATCTTCTATATGTCTATTAATCTCTGCATCTGTAAGATTAGGTTGTGTTTTTTTAATTACATCATAAGCCTTATCAATTTTATTTTTAAGAACTAGCCACGTTGGACTAGATGGCAAAAAGCATGAAGCTATAAGTAAAATAATTCCAAAGGTCAGCGTTATAGTAAAATACTCACTCCAATTAAACGTTTTATAAAACAAAAATATTAAAACTCCTGACAAACACATCCCTGCGGTCCATAACAATTGGAACAAGGCTACATATCTACCACGACGATCAGCTGGTGAAATTTCTGTTACATAAATAGGAAAAGCATAAGAACCTAATAATATTGATCCTCCTTGGATTAACCTTGCAATAATTAAGGTTTCATAACCTTGAGCTATAACAAAGATGTAGGTTCCAATAATATAAAAAGCTACGAAGATTAAAATCATAAATTTTCGTCCAATATAATCAGTAGCCAGCCAGATTATTTTTGCTAAAACTCCTCCTAAAAATACTAATCCTAATAGTATCGATAATTGGTGCGTATTTAAATGAAAGCTATGGCTAATTTCCTCACCTACTCCGCCAACAATAGCCAAAGCATAACCACCTAAAATTGCAGCTAATATATATACAGCTAGTATATATTTAAAACTATATCTAAAATTTAAATTCACAAATATCTCCTATATTCCTAATTCATCATAAATTGAATCTATTAACTGTCCATACAAACCTGTTCTAAAGGTTTTGCCCTCAAATATCCTAGGATAAATAATACGACTATGCACACTATTAGTCATAATCATAACAGTAACCTTATTTTTAGGGTCAGAAACAAGACACTGACCAGTAAAACCAGTATGACCTATTGTTTGATCACTACACTTTTCTCCAAACAAATGTCTATTTTTTCGAGTTTTTGCAGTCCAAAATCCTAAAGCAAAAGCCTCGTTTGTATTGCATGGCTGACTAAAAAGCTTAACTATATCTTGTGAAAAAAATGCATTATCCTTATATATTAATTCAGCTAATTTTGTTGCATCATTAATAGTCGAAAACAGTCCTGCATGTCCAGCTACTCCAGCCATAGAATATAAAGCTTTCTCATCATGCACATAACCTCTTAAAGTATCTGTTTTTATATTATTAAAACTGGTGGTACCAAAATTACAATGCCCATCAACTTGCGTTGCAACGATTTCTTCTGGTAAAAAACCTTTTTCTAATGGATTAAAGCATGTTGATTTTAATCCTAGTTTAGAGTAAATATTTTCATTAAGAAAGACATCTAATCGTTTCTTTGTAATAGATTCAATCACACATCCTAGTATCTGCATACCTATATCACTATATATACAATACTTATGTGGAGACTCTACTATCGACATTTTTGTTTTTAGAAACTCTATAGTTGTATGACGATCTTGACTATATAGTGAGCCAGCTGTGTGATTATTATAAAAATCAAAAAATGGTGCAACTCCACTAGTATGATTAAGCAGATCGCGAACACTTGGAATATATTCAGTATTAATAAGTCTAAACTCAGGAATATATTCACTAATTAGCGCATCTAAATTTATAAGATTTCGTTGATAAAGGTACATAACGGCATAAGTTGTAGCAAAGATTTTTGTTATAGATGCCACATCAAATAGCATATCCTGATTTAATTCTTGAGGATTTCTAAGCTGCTGAGCTTTTTTATCATAAAGACATGCATAACCAAAAGTCTTCTTATAGACCTTTTCTCCTTGATATAAAACACTTACAGCTGCACTAGGAAAACCATGATTGATATCATAATTAATGATATCTTCTAGTTTAGGGAAATTCATTTTTAATAGTAGAAACTAAAATATGTACTTATTAAATCATACTTTAAAGTAGAGATATTATAAATGATATACCAAAATGATTTAAATCTTTGAAGTGCTAACTTAGCCTTGACACGGCACATGGATCAACTGTTACCGTTGCTTCCTTCCGGATCTGGCGGGGTTTACAACCTACCATTGCGTGGAAACCAAGTTAGCAATGCATATGTTACTAGATATATATAAAAATTACAAGCTAACAAAGCAAATTCCATTATCTAATATAAATTGGTATTATTAAGCCAAAAGCATTCACAAAACAATAACAAAATGATTATAGTAATATCTCCAGCAAAGAGCCAAAACTTTGACTCTTTAAAAGAAAACTACGACTTTACACAGCCTTTATTTAAAGATCAAATTAATCTTTTAATTAATAAACTAAAACATTACGAAGTAGATGAAATTGAAAAACTTATGAAAATTAGTCCTAAGTTAGCTCAAGAAGTATTTGATAAACACAATAACTTCGATCCAAATAACTATAATACTTCAAACTCTAAAGCTGCCATTTTCACATTTAGCGGTGATGTTTATAAAGGTTTAGATGCTGAAACTCTTGATGCTAAAACAATCAAATACGCTCAAGATCATTTATTAATGTTATCTGGTCTATATGGTCTTATTCGTCCTCTTGATTTGATGCAAGCTTATAGATTAGAGATGGGTACAAAAGTAAAAATTGATGAAAAAATTCTACACAAATACTGGCAAGATAAAATCACACCGAAATTAAATAGCTTCTTTACTAAGCAAAAGAATAAAACTCTAATCAACCTTGCTTCTAATGAGTATTCACAAGCTATAGATAAAAAAACTCTTGATGCTAAGTGGTTAGATATAGATTTCAAAGAAAACAAAAATGGTACATTTAAAACTATTGGAATCCATGCTAAGAAAGCTCGTGGATTAATGACAAGATTTATTCTTGAGAATCAAATAGAAGATATTAGTGGCATTAAAAAGTTTAATGCTGCTGGGTATGAGTTTAACCAAGATCTATCTAAAGACGATCTTATTTGCTTTACAAGATAATATATGAAAATAAAAATAATATCCCTGGGAGAAAAACCACCTAAGTGGGTTATAGATGGATTTAATGAATATAAGAAAAGACTTAGTAAATCTATTCCTCTTGAGCTAATAGAACTACCAATAGCAAAAAGAACCAAAACAGGCAATCCAAGCATTTGGATGGAACAAGAAGCTAAGATAATTTTAAGTAAGATCAGTGGTTCTGATCATTTAGTGATTCTTGATGTAAAATCAAAACTTATCTCGACGGAAGAGTTAGCTGATAAAATGCAAAACTGGAAATTTAATAATCCAAATGTTGTAATATTAATCGGTGGTCCAGATGGAATTCATCAAAGTATTAAAGATCTAGCGAAAGAAAAAATATCCATATCTAAAATGACTTTTCCACACCCTATTGTGCGTATTATAATAGTAGAACAGCTATATAGAGCCTATACAATTTTAGAAAACCATCCTTATCACAAATAAATTTTTCCTAAGTATAACTTAATATAAACTTATTATTTTTTAACTCTATTTATTAATTTTACCAATATTAAATTTGTTCAAAATTAAACTATTATTTTATATTTCAAAAGTCATTGTTTTAGTAAAAAAAGGCAGATAAACTCGAAATATGCCCATAGTGGCAACTAGTACGAAATGTATATTAATAAGGAGTGCTAAAATGATACATATACGTGTAAAAACAATCACAGCTTTAACTCTGTCCTTAATAAGTACAGTAGCTTTTGCTGATTGTAAATTAGAAGATGTTACCTCAGGTTGGACAGGTAAAATTACTTTTAAATGTGATAAAGATACCAACTTAGAAGCTAATCCAATTAGCTTTAAGCTAAGTGATGGTAAAGTAGGTAGTGTTTGGGGGATAGGAAACCATACGTTAACAGAAGCAAGTAATGGTACAGTCTCAATCACATCAAAACAATGGAGTGGGCAACCAACTATCGCAAAAGCTGGACAAGCTGTTAGCTTTAGCTTCTCACCTAGCAAACCTGTATTCAATGTTCTGAATTTTCATGTTGGTAATGGAGGAACTGTTGATCCGGTTGAGCCAACTGATCCGGTTGAACCTACAGACCCTGTTGAGCCTACGGATCCAAGTAGTGATTATCAAACATATAGTGCTGGTACACAGTATAAAAGTGGCGATATAGTATCTTCAAATGGCAAACTATACCAATGCAAATCTGGAGTAGGCGCTTGGTGTTCTAGTTCAGCAGCTTGGGCTTATGCGCCAGGTTCTGGAACAGCTTGGGAAACTGCCTGGGATATATACAACTCGACAGATCCTGTTAATCCAACTGATCCAGTTGAGCCTACTGAGCCGACAGATCCTAGTGATCCAACTCCAACTCCTGGTGACACTTATACAACTACTCAAGCAGCTCTAGATGCTAAAGAAGAAGAGCTAACTAATGGTCCTGTTATGAGTGAAGTTAAAAAATCTATCGTAACAAGAGATAATAGTGTTGTAGAGGCTGTCTCAGCTAATAACCCTAATAATCCTGAAAATGTAAAACGTGTCGAAAGTATAATTTCTGAAGCTGACTGGGATTATATGTTCCCGAAAAGATCTCCTGAGTATACTTATGAGAACTTCTTAAAAGCTGTTGCAAAATTCCCTGCATTCTGTGGTACATACACAGATGGTAGAGATTCTGATGCAATTTGTCGTAAGTCACTAGCGACTATGTTTGCTCACTTTACACAAGAGACAGGTGGGCACACTGCTCACTGGGATGTACCTGAATGGCGCCAAGGACTAGTCCATGTTCGTGAAATGGGTTGGGATGAGAATATGCGTGGTGGTTATAATGGTGAATGTAACCCTGATGTATGGCAAGGACAGACATGGCCTTGTGGTACTTTTGAAAATGGCGATTATAAATCTTACTTTGGTCGTGGTGCAAAACAATTAAGCTACAACTATAACTATGGCCCATTCTCTCAAGCAATATATGGTGATGTGAGAACCTTACTAGACAAACCTGAACTAGTAGCTGATACATGGTTGAATTTAGCATCTGCTGTATTCTTCTTTGTATACCCTCAACCACCAAAACCATCTATGCTTCATGTAATAGATGGTTCATGGCAGCCAAATGAACGTGATATTAGTAATGGTCTAACTCCAGGATTTGGTGTAACTACTCAAATCATTAACGGTGGTGTTGAATGTGGTGGAAGTGTTGAGGTAGCTCAATCTATTAACCGTATAGATTATTACGATAATTTCGCTAAACAACTTGGTGTAAATATACCAAATGATGAAGTTCTAGGGTGTAAAGGAATGAAGCAATTTGATGCTGAAGGCGCTGGTGCTACTAAGATTTATTGGGAGCAGGACTTTAGCTATAATGCCAACAATCCAGGTGGTAAGTCATATGCTTGTAAACTTGTAGGCTATCAAACTCCATATTCAGCATTCACACCAGGTGACTATACTAAGTGTGTTAAAGCTCACTTCCCTGATATAGTTATAACAAAATAATAAATCTAAATTTCTATCTCCATTGAGATTATCTTCCGACCCTTTACAGACTTTTGTGTAAATTTTTCATAGGCTACCAATCCTATCTTCAAATTTAATCATAAAATGTGCA
>NZ_JBGCTX010000094.1:0-7062 GCF_041102755.1 Francisella sp. 19X1-34 | reverse complement strand
CTCCAACTCCAACTCCAACTCCAACTCCAACTCCAACTCCAACTCCAACTCCAACTCCAACTCCAACTCCAACTCCAGGTGATGCTGTGCAAGAATGGGATGCTAATACTGTATATAATCCTAGTGATAGCAATTCACCTTCTCAAGCAATATATGATGGTAATCTATATACTGCTAAATGGTGGACACGTGGAGAAAACCCTAGTAAATCAGGACAATGGGGAGTTTGGAAAAATGAAGGACCTATTGCAGAACAAGGCAAAGCTACTGTATCTGTTGTTCTTCCAGCTAAACCTGACTTTATTACAGAAGGTAAATTAGCAGATGTTCAAATTCTTAAAAATGGTGTAAAAGTTGCTGAAACTAAAGATGCTAAATGGGGATCTACTACTAATCTAGAAGTAGCTGTAGGTGATAGTGCTGATCTTACAGTAAGTGTGCCTGCTATTGATGGTGCTACAGGATCTCCAAGCCCAGCATCTTTTACTCTTGCAAAAGATGCTTCACAAACTGTTTCTATAGAATACTCAGCGCCAAAACCTGCCGAGGAAGGCTCTATTACAATCAATGCTAATGCTAGTGATGTTACTACAGGTACTACAACAACCTATACTCTTACTGATTCAGAGGGTAATAGAATTAGTAGTGGTAATATTGAAGTAAATAAGGCTCTTACTTTAGATCATATTCCATCATCTGAAAATGGAATTGCGTATACGTTAACTCTTGGTAGTTTTACTACAAATGGATATAACTATACTCCTATTAAAACTTATTCTGTAGTTGTGCGTAATTTCAACACATCAAGTGTTAATGTTAGTTTTGATAAAAAAGCTATTCCTACAGAGAATATATCTATCTCTGTAAATGGTCTACCAGAAGGTAAAGATACTACTCTAACTTTATCTAATGATAAAGGTGATATTAAAGAAGTTACACTAAATAGTAACACTCCTACCTCTGTTGAAATACCTAAAGATGGAGCTATTTGGACTGCAACTATTGCAGCTATAGCTGGATATACACTTTCTGTATCTCCATCTTCATTCTCAGCAGATCAAGATACTCAACAACTAACAGTCAAAGTCACAGAGAACACTTCATCTAGTTCAGACTGGCCAAATAGAGTTGTTGTTGGTTATGTTAGAGGCTACGATGCTCTATGGCAAACTCAGCCTAATACAACTAATCACATGATATCTGAAGCACTTAATCATGGCTACAATGTATTAGTATATTCATTTATTGGCCAGAATGATGATGGAACTGTATTCTTTGATAGCGACTTTGATGTTGATGGTATGAAACTAAAATGGGACAAATCACTATTAGCAGATTTACCAAATCAAATGGAAACAATTCATAAAAATAATGGTATTGCTCTAGTTGCTATAGGTGGAGGAGTTAACTTCTTTATGCCTGATATGAGTGGTGATAAAGCTATATCAGCTGGTAAAGCTATGGGTAAATTCATCGCTGAGCATAACTTTGATGGCTTGGATATTGATGTTGAGCACCCAGTTGGTTCGGCTAAAGATGATGATAACTTCTTACGCTATATTGAAGCTACAAGAGCTGAGTACAAAGAAATTACAGGGAAAGATATGTTCCTAACTGCCGCTCCTCAAATACATGGTTGGTATGGTTCTGGTCAATGGGCTAGTGGTTATGCTAAATTTGCTGAACCATTCTACACTCAAGACTTCATGGATAGAGTACACTTTGATGCAGTATTTATACAGACTTATAACCAATATGGTGGTGCAATCTTTGATGGTAAAAAAGGTCAAGATGTCGGCTTCTTAAGCATGACATTTAAACTACTAGGCCAAGAAGCCCAAAAATCTATGCCTGGATTAACAGACCAAAACCTAACAATACCTTCAAATACGAAGATTGTTTTAGGTGTGCCTAACTATAGAGGTCCATCAGTTACAGATGCTCAATATAAACAAGGATTATGCTTAGCTGATGCTTCTTGCTCAGGTTCTGGTTTATATAACCCAGTTGATATTACTACAGATATTACAAATGGTGGTCTTGGTAATTACGAGCAATATGGTGGTTTAATGACATGGATTATGAACTCTGATTCTTACCAAGGTTGGACATGGGTCGATGGTATCAAAAATGTAGCTTATAATTAAACCTTAAACTTTCTAATATTTATCCTATATATCTTTCAGATAAACTTATATAAATCTTATTTAACTATATTTTAAAATGATGATAACCAGATACATATAAGTTATTTACTAAGTTCTATGATTAGGCCTGATACAATAACATGTTATTTTTGACTCTAATTTTAGATTTAAAATCGATTTTCTTATTCAAGTTTTTTTGATAAATATAGATAAACTTCAAAATATAAACTTATTTTAAGACTGATATAATATTATTTAGTTCCAAATATCTTATCCCCCGCATCTCCAAGGCCCGGAATAATATATTTCTTTTCATTTAGATGGCTATCTATTGACGCTGTGTATAGTTCCACATCAGGATGAGCTTGTTCTAATGCTTTTACCCCTTCTGGAGCAGAAACTAAAGTTATAATTTTAATATCTTTTGAGCCAGCTTTTTTTAGTAAAGTAACTGTTTCTATCATTGAACCACCTGTCGCTAACATAGGATCTACAATAAGAGCTAACCTCTCATTAAGCTTATCACAAAGCTTAGAAAAATATGGTATTGGTTGAGCCGTCTCTTCGTCTCTATACATACCAACCATACTTACCTTAGCTGCTGGAATATGCTCAAAGACACCATCCATCATACCTAGACCTGCTCGCAAAATAGGAACTACAGTTAATTTCTTACCTTTTATTTGCTCTACATCAATATTATTACCTTGCCAGCCTAGTATTTGTATTTTTTCCAGTTTAAAACTTGATGTAACCTCATAAGTTAGAAGACTTGTAATTTCTTTGGTCAATCTTCTAAACTCTTGCGTGCTTATTCCAGCAGCTCTCATAAGTCCTAATTTATGTTGAACCATTGGGTGCTTAACTTCTACTATTTTCATGTACTTTTCCTTCTCCTAGTTAAAATAATTTACTTGCCCGAGTATAACTTTATCATTTGCGCCTGTTGCCGCAGGTATATTATTATAGTTTTTATTAAGAGTTTCATTCCCTAATACAGCAAATGCAATAGCCTCTTTTGCATCACTATTTTCACCAACATCTTCAAATGTTAATACATCCACGTCCAATAATCCTGCTATAGATTTTATTAGGAATTTATTATAAGCTCCTCCCCCTGTAAAAATTATCTGATCTAAATCATGTTTACTCAAGACAAAATCTTTATATGCTCGAGCAATACTTTCAGCTGTAAATAAAGTTAATGTATGTACTATATCTTCAGATGCATTTTCTTTATATTTATTGATTATAAAATCAGTATATTCAATCCCAAATAACTCTCTACCTGTGGACTTTGGAGGCTCTTGTTTCAAATATGGATTTTCTAAAAGCTCTTGTAGCATATTTAAAATCAGTTTACCTCCTTTGGCAATATCACCATTCTCATCATAGCTTTTAGCAAATAAAACCTCTACTGCTCTATTTATCATCATATTACCTGGTCCAGTATCAAAAGCATAAACATCTTCAATATTTGCATTTTTAGGGATAACTGTTGTATTAGCAATACCACCTATATTATGTAAAGCTCGTGACTTGTCTTTGTCTCTATATAAAATATAATCAACATATGGAACTAATGGTGCTCCATCACCTCCAGCTGCTATATCTGCTGCACGAAAGTTTGACACTACTGTTGTTTGGCATTCATAAGCAATTGTTGCAGCATCGCCTAACTGTAATGATGACTTTATAAAATCACCTTCACACACTGCCTGATGATAAATTGTCTGACCATGGTTAGCTATAAATGCTATATCTTTTAAGTTTAGTCCTACTGCTCTAACTAGCTTTTTTACCGCATTAGCATATTCTTTACCAAGCTTAAAATTAAGACTACATAAAAGCTGAGCATTACTTTTTGGTAAAACTAAGGATTGCTTAATATCATTAATTACTCCACCTGAGTACGGATATGTTTCAAAGCTAACCAACTTAATATCTGTGTCTAATCCATGACCTTTGACTTTGCACAAAACCACATCAATCCCATCTAATGACGTTCCTGACATAATTCCTATACAATACTTATAATCACTCATATAAAAGCCTTTCATATTCAAATATTTACTAAATAAATTACATCCTAAAAAAGCTCTAAACTCAATGCTAAAAAACTTGTTTACATATATATATTTATTTATTCTTAAATAACAAGTAATTATTTTTTCATATAGACATGAGGTATTTTCAACTAAAGCTTTCTCTTTTTCTGATATTCTTTATTAGTGCTATTTTACTAAATAGTGTTGGTATAGTTATACTACAATCTGTTACTCACTATCATATTACAGATGTTCAGGCAAGTATTCTCGAAGCATGTAAAGATTTAACTATTGCTATAGTTTCTTTTATTATATGTTCTTTTATTCCCAGATATGGCTATAAAAGAGCAATGCTTACAGGCTTAGCAATAATCATTGTAGGTTGTATAGCTATGACTACCTTAAATAGTTTCTTAATCACAAAGATATTATTTATTTTAGTTGGTATATCTTTTGCATTAATTAAAGTCTCCGTATACTCAACGGTAGGATTAATTACTGATGACTCAAAATCACATGCTAGTCTTTTAAGCTTGCTAGAAGGTGTCTTTCAAGTAGGTGTGGTACTATGCTTTTTTATATTTAGCATATTTATACATTTTGGTAATTGGCTTGGTACATACTGGCTAATTATAGCTTTATGTATAGTTGCGTTTTTACTACTACTATTTACAAAACTTGATGAGTCCGCTGTTCAAATATCTCAAGGCTCTAACTTTTTAGTAGATACTTTAAGTATGCTAAAACTTATAAAGCTGCCAATAGTTATGCTATTTATTATTAGTGTCTTTTTTTATGTATTTATAGAGCAAGGTGTTCAATCATGGCTTCCAACATTTAATACTAGAGTTCTTCATTTATCCGCCTCTACTAGTGTATTTATGGCAAGTATATTTGCCTTAAGTATTGCTGCTGGTCGAATTATTTTTGGTTTTATTATGAAGAAAGTTGATTGGAAAAAGGTTATTCTTTTAGGCCTAATTTGCTGTGCGATACTAATAGTATTTACATTGCAGCTATCCAAGTTAGTTAACCCTAAAGAAACTGATACTCTTATTGCTATAGTTATATCACTACTCTTCCCTATGATTGGTTTTTTTATGGCGCCGATATATCCAACCCTATGCTCTAGTATTCTAAGTAGTCAACCAGAAAAGCTTCAAAGTGCCATGGCTGGTTTAATAATTATATTTTCCGCCTTAGGTGGTACTATTGGTTCAAGAATAATTAGTGAAATATTTGCTCATTTTGGTGGTGTTACGGCGTTTTATTGTGTACTAATACCTATAGCTCTTTTAGTATTACTAACCCCTCCATATGCAAAACTTCATAGGAATAAATAACATGTCAAATAAATCACTAATCCAACTTTATGGTGAGCTTTTTGAAGCAGTTCAACTAAAACCTTGTTTTGATGATTCTAAATATTTTGTTGATATGACTCCCAAAAGTTCTCCAGAAGATATCCTTAATAAATACCATAGCCTAAAAAACTCAAAAGGTTTTGATCTTAAAGCATTCGTTGAAGATAACTTTCATCCTCCTGTAGCAGAGAAAATTTTTAATAATGATAAGGAAATCTCTCTATCACAATATATCAAACAAATGTGGAGTTTCTTACATCAATCCTCTGATCAGCAAAACACTTTAAGTTCTCTTATCCCATTACCAAAACCATATATAATTCCAGGAGGGAGATTTAGAGAGGTTTATTATTGGGATTGTTACTTTACTTGTGAAGGACTTCGTGAAGATGGTGAGATCGAAATGATCAAAGATATAGCTAATAACTTTGCATATCTTATAGATACTGTAGGATTTGTACCGAATGCTAATCGAAAATACTACCTAACTCGCTCTCAACCACCATTATTCTACTTAATTGTAAATATCTTATATCAAGAACTAGGTATTTCAGCAATTGAGAAATATCTAACAACCTTAGAAAAAGAATACTCATTTTGGATGAATACTCAAAGAAATGTAAATGGTTTAAATAGATATTGGGATGATTCTGCAACACCTAGACCAGAGTCATATAGAGAAGATATTGAACATGCGAAAAACATAGATGATAAGTCCAAATTCTATCGTAATATTCGTGCTGCTTGTGAATCTGGATGGGATTTTTCTAGTCGCTGGTTTGCCAAAGAAGATGATTTTAATACTATTCAAACAACAGATATTTTACCTATAGATCTAAATAGCTATTTATATGGTCTTGAGTCACTACTTGGAAAATGGTTTACAGAAACATCAGATGAAACTAAAGCTTATAAATATCTTAAATTAGCAGATAAAAGAAAAAAACTTATCCAAAATAGCTTTTGGAATAATGATAAAGGATTCTTTTATGATTTAAATCACACTACTAAAGAACTTACAACCATAGCAAGCTTAGCCGGGGTAACTCCACTATTTTTAAATATAGCAACAAAAGAACAAGCTAAGCAAACAGCTGATATGATAGAAAATCAATTTCTTACTGAGCACGGACTTATTACAACTGTTACACATACATCACAACAATGGGACTCGCCAAATGGCTGGGCTCCTTTGCATTTTGAAGCTGTTGTAGGTTTAAGAAATTATGGCTTTGATAAACTTGCTAAAACAATAGCTAAAAGGTTTGTAAACACTGTTAATCAGAAGTTTAATGAAACTGGCAAGATTCGTGAGAAATATGATGTTATAGATCCAAAAACAAGTGCAGGTGGCGGTGAGTATATTGTCCAAGATGGCTTTGGCTGGACAAATGGAGTAACTGCAAACTTTATCAAAATGTATAATATAACCTCAGTTCGATAATTACTTCATGTCTAAATATTTATAATTATTGATTTTAATTGGAGAAATAATAAACTGAG